>DIRK01000054.1:0-5824 GCA_002427535.1 Mageeibacillus sp. UBA5438
CGTACAGGCGGTCTACGCCGCCGTCCGCGCCTTTTCAGAAGAAGGCGATAACATCCTCGTCCAGACGCCCGTTTATTATCCCTTCTACCGGGCGATTGAGATGAACCGGCGCAAACTTTTGAAAAATGAACTCCTGATCGAAGATGGCCGCTATGTCATTGATTTCGACGATTTAAAAGAGAAAATGAAGCAGGCTAAAATCTTCATCCTTTGCAGTCCGCACAATCCCATAAGTCGTGTCTGGGACGGCAACGAACTCGACAAGATAGCGGAATTGGCCGCCCAACACGATGTCTTTGTCATCTCGGACGAAATTCACTGCGACTTTAGCTTTACTAAGAAACACACGGTCTTTAGCAAAGTCGCGCGAGACCATGGCGTCAAGCATCTTTTAGCCTTTTCTGCGAGCAAAACTTTTTCTTTAGCCGGATTGAATGTCGCAAGCATCGTCATCGAAGACCCTTTGCTGCGCGACCGCTACGCGGAGCGCGTGCGGACAGACGGTGTCAACACCCACAGCACCTTCGGCTTTGCGGCCGCGGAGGCGGGCTACACCGAATGTGACGACTGGTATGAAAAAATGCTCGACACCGTCTACCAAAACTACACTCTGTTAAAAGACGATGTCGTAGAGAATATGCCCCTTGTCCATGTCTTTGACCTGGAAGGCACCTACCTTGCCTGGCTCGATTTTAGAGCGCTGGGCGTTGACCATGAAACCTTGGAGAAATACATGGTTGACCATTGTCTCTACTTAGACGAAGGCTATATTTTCGGAGAGGGCGGACGCGGATTTGAACGCATCAATCTCGCCTGTCCGCGCCGGGTTATCGAGGCGGCCCTTCGGCGCTTGAAGGCTTGTTACGATGACTTATCGGGGGAGTAAACCATGCGTTATACGATCATTTTGAACGCGTCAGAACTTGCAACCAATACGGGCACCAAGGCCGTAGAAGGCGCTGCCATGGGAAGACTTCTCACCCTCGAGGACGCGGCCCTCATCTTTCGGGACGATACCATTTTGTTTGTCGGCACGACCCAAGACGCGAAGATTTGGCTGGATGAACATCTGACCGCTGAGAACAACCTTGTGACTCTAGACGCTACGGGCAAAACGGTGATCCCAGGCTTCATTGATCCGCATACGCATTTTGTGTTCGGCGGTTTTCGTGACGATGAATTTAACCGGAGGCTTTCCGGCGCCAGCTACATGGAAATCATGGACATGGGAGGCGGCATCCAGGCGACCAATCGGGCGACTAAGCACGCAACAGAAGATGAACTCTTTGATGCCGGGATTAAAAGGCTCGAGCGCATGCTCGACCTTGGCATCACAACCGTCGAAGGCAAGACCGGCTACGGTGAGGACACAAAAACAGAGGACAAGATGCTCCGTGTCATGGAGCGCTTAGACAAAGAGCATCCTGTGGACATCGTCATGACCTATATGGGCGCGCATGCTGTGCCGCCCCGCTTTAAAGGGCGAACCGGCGACTATGTCGACTACCTGATCGAAGAAGGCTTGCCCATGGCTCAAGGTCGCGCAAAATTTTGCGACATCTTTACAGAGAAAAATGTCTTTGAGCTGGAAGATTCTGAAAGACTACTTGTGGCGGCCAAGGAGATGGGATTCAAATTGAAGCTCCACGCCGATGAAATCGTACCCTTAGGAGGCGCGGGATTGGCCGCAACACTCAAGGCCATAAGCGCCGAGCACCTGTTAAAGGCTTCCGACAAAGATCTTATCGCCATGCGTGACGCGGGCGTCATCGCGACACTTTTGCCCTGCACCGCCTTCAGTTTGAAAGAGCCCTACGCCAGAGGACGTGACATGATTGATATGGGCCTGGCCGTGGCACTTGGCACGGATCTCAATCCGGGCAGTTGCTACACACAGTCAATTCCCCTCATGATCGCGCTTGCGACCCTTTATATGCATTTGACCGTTGAAGAAACATTGACGGCCGTCACGCTGAACGCGGCGGCCGCCTTGGATCGAAGTGACACCTTAGGGTCGTTGGAAGCGGGTAAAAAGGCGGATATCCTCATCCTTGACTGTCCGAACCACGGCCATCTGTCGTATCACTTTGCGATGAATCTTGTGGAAACCGTCATTAAAAACGGCAAGACGTTGCGCTAGCGATTCTTTTTAATATGCTCCCTGATCGCGTCAACCGCGACGCGGATGCCTCGCATCGTGTCGTGGCTTTCTGTGTCATCCATCCCCTTAGCGCGCCGTTCCTGATTCCAGATGGTGTTCAGAATGCAGGCGGCTTTTGCGCCCAAGGATTGGCAGACAATGTAGAGTGCCGCGCTTTCCATCTCCGAGGCAAGCGTTCCGCCCTTTAGCCAGGCCTGCCATTTGTCTTGAAGCTCGTAGGCCACCGGCATACGCTCCGGTGAGTGTTGTCCGTAAAAGGAATCCTTGCACTGGACGACCCCGGTATGGTGACGATAGCCGCCGGCCTTAGCCGCTTCCACCAAGCAGCCGGTGAGTTCAAAGTCGGCGACCGCGGGAAACTCGATCGGCAAGTATTCACGTGTCGTCCCCTCCATTCGGATGGCGCCTGTTGCGATGACAAGGTCACCGCCCATGACATCGAGATGCATGCCGCCGCAGGTGCCCACGCGTACAAAGTTTCGAACCCCGGTCATGTAAAGCTCCTCCACGCCGATGGCCGTGGAAGGGCCGCCCATGCCGGTTGACATGACAAGCACCGGTTCAGCCGCCAAGGTGCCGAGCCATGTCGTATATTCGCGGTTCTGCCCGATAAAGCGGGAATTATCCAAAAGGGAGGCTATTTTTTCCACCCGACCGGGATCCCCCGGCAAGATGGCGTACTTTGCCCCGTGTGAATCGTCTAATTGAATGTGATACAGTTTTTCCATTTTGAACTCCTCTTACAATGACTTGCGTTCCCATTTTTTGCCGGCATGAGCGACAGCAATATCGGCCGCGACACGCGCGTTGTTCATGACAAGCGCGATGTTCGATTTCAAGCTACTCCCCTCCGTGCGCGTAGCAAGAAAATCCAAGAGGTACGGAGTGACGTCTTTGCCGGTGATACCGTCTTTTTTTGCCTTGGCTAAAGCTTCTTCGATGGCGTCATGGATCACACGCGCATCCATGGCATCTTCTTTCGGGATCGGATTCGCGATGACCATGCCGCCCGGATAATGAAGCGCCCGAGCAATTTTGAAAGCCCTTGCGATCTCCTGGGGGCTGTCGGCTCGCTGCACGAGCCTGAAGCCGCTTTCCCTTGTATAGAAGGCAGGCATCTCATCGGTTTGGTAACCGATGACAGGCACTCCGCCTGTTTCTAAATATTCCAGGGTGCGCCCGATGTCCAAAATGGATTTAGCCCCTGAACAGATGACAGCGACAGGTGTTTTTTGCAGCTCGATCAGGTCCGCGGACACATCCATCGTCGTCTCACCGCCTCGGTGAACGCCACCAATGCCGCCTGTGGCAAAAAAGTGAATCCCCGCCAACTGCGCGGCAATCATGGTGCCGGCGACCGTGGTCGCACCCATGACCTTATGGGCTAAGACAAAGGGCAGATCACGTCTGGATGTCTTGGTCACCGAAAGTCCCGCCTCCCCGAGCGCATCGATCTCGCCGGGGGTCAGCCCGACCTTGATCTTACCGTCCATGACCGCGATCGTCGCAGGCAATGCCCCTTTTTCATAGATTTCATTTTCAACCGCATAGGCCGTCTCAACGTTTTGCGGGTACGGCATACCGTGGGATATAATGGTCGATTCGAGCGCGACGACGGGGCTACCCTTTTTTAACGCCTTTTTCACATCGTCTGAAAGCGAAAGATAGGATTCCAGATGGTTCATTTGATTACCTCTACTTGAATTAATTTGGCTCTTTTTTTCAGTAAATCCAGGGTCAACAGGGGATTCACGGCCTCCTCTGATTCTACCGCAATGGAGGAGGCGGCGACGCCAAAACGCGCGATTTCTTCTAATGGAAAGGCCTGAACACTCGCCCAAGAAAAAGCGGAAGCCATGGCGTCCCCGGCGCCGGTCGCGTTGGCCTCGTGCACAATGCGCCAAGGCTTGGCG
The DNA here is from genome assembly GCA_002427535.1 of Mageeibacillus sp. UBA5438. Lineage (GTDB taxonomy): Bacteria > Bacillota > Clostridia > Saccharofermentanales > DTU023 > UBA4923. The sequence continues at coordinate 4,075 of DIRK01000054.1, forward strand.
AGGATGGTCATCGTTTCATTCATGAAAAGCGCGCCTTCCTCCGACAGGGACAGGCAGACGGTTTTGACACCTTTTTCCATGATGCCCTTGCCAGCTCTTATGGCCTCTGGTATGGAAGTGACAAGCAATCCGCTCAATGCCTCCGCCTCAATGCGATTGACCTTCAGGCCTTGAAGGTAAGGCAGGGAAGTTGTCAGTCGCTTGCATTTTGCCTGCGAAACGGCATCGGCAAAAAGGGGCACATTCCAGCGAGAGGCCAAGGCATGCAAAACCTCTTCGGGCATATTCGGTTCCATGATCGCCCCGATACAATCCGAGTGATCTTGATCTCCTAAAGGAATCCACGATTCGATTTCATCGGGTCTCATGGTGTCAAAAACGGCCATGTCGTTGATCGCCACGGCCATGTCACCTTCTTCGTCGTGGATCGCCAAATAATGTGAGCTGGAATAGCCCTCACGCAAGAGCGCATGCGACAGATCGATGCCGGGTTCATCGGCTGTTTGCCACAAGTCGTCGCCTGAGCGGTCATCGCCGCGAGCGGTGAGAAAGGTGACCTTCCGGCCGATGCGCGCGAGATTACGCGCGATGTTAAATCCGACACCTCCCGGTCGCCGAATGATGTGACCAGGATTGGAATCCCCCAGACGAAAACTGCCTGAGGGCTTTGCGAGGATATCGAGATTTAATCCTCCTAAGACAATAAAATAGCCTTCCGGTACTCGCTTCACATTCATAGAGCGTCTCCTCTAGGCTTGCCCCTTAAAGTAAGGTTGCCCGAGCGCTCTGGGCGGCGTTGAACGCTCCACAAAAATCACGAGGATAAGAAGCGTCAGGGCATAGGGCAACATGGCAAGGATCTGGGTCGGTAGCCAGGGGATGCCCGCCATCACGACGGTCAAGGCTTGCGCAAAGCCAAATAGCAAGCATGCCAAGGTCGCTCCAATGGGTTTCCAGTTGCCGAAGATGACGGCTGCCAGGGCAATAAAGCCTTGCCCCGCAATCACGGTTGGGGTGTAGCGGTAACTGATGGCCAAAGCCGTTACAGCCCCGCCCAAGCCTGCCAGGACGCCCGACAAAATCGTGCAAACGTAGCGAATTAAGGAGACGTTCACCCCCAAAGTATCGGCCGCGCCCGGGTGTTCCCCGCAGGCGCGTACACGCAAACCTGTTTTCGTTTTATAAAGGACAAACCAGATGATGAAGGCAAAAAATATGGCCAAGAGGATCGTGATATCGATTTCAGCCGACTGCAACAGCCTTGATTTTGATTTATCGATGCCTAAAAGTTCGAACAATTTGGGAATTCCGTAATCGATGGTGGAGTTGGATTGGGCCGCCCCCTTGAACAAATAGCGTGTGAGGAATGTCGCGACACCGGCGCCGATGAAGTTGATGCCGATGCCCGAGATAATTTGATTCCCCTTTGCGGTCACGGCGACGAAGGCGTGCAGTACCGCCAGAATCGCGCCAAAGCACGCGCCCGCAATCAGGCCGATCCAGGGGCTGGCTGTAAAGAAACACACAATGGACGCGCCACAGGCGCCAAAAGCCATCATGCCCTCCAGGCCGATGTTATCCACACCCGCGCGTTGCGTTACAACGCCGCCGAGTGCGGTGAACACAAGCGGCGCCGAATACATCAGGGTAATCGAGATGGTAAGAAGAACAGTATTCAAAAGTTCCATCGCTACTTCCTCCCTTCAAGGCGGTTTGCAAGGCGAGGTAACGCGGGGGCAAAGGCGATACA
>DIRK01000054.1:6110-10477 GCA_002427535.1 Mageeibacillus sp. UBA5438
AAAATACAGCCGATCGGATTGTTCCCCGCGATCAGGGCCACTGAAATGCCATCCCAACCGTAGCCTTCCGACGCACCCAGCATACTGATGAAGTGCGCGGTGGACATGACGAGCATCGCGCCGCCCAGCGCGGCGGTCCCGCCTGAGATAAACATAGACAAAAGCGCGTTCCGCTTCACCGGCATGGCCGAGAATTCAGCAGCATAGTAGTTATATCCCACTGCCCGAAGCTCAAATCCGATACGCGTGTACTTCAAAAGGATCCATAACAAGAGGGCCATGGCTACCATGACAATGATCGCGTAGCCCGCGTCGGTGCGCACAAAACTTTCCAACCAGGGACGGCGTTCCAACAGGGCCTCGCCCTCCGGTGTGATCCGAAATTCTCGGCTGTAAAAGGTTATTTTTGCCGTATCGCGAATTTCGGGAGAATGCTGAGTGCCCGGCACTTTGACGCTTTTCATGTTGACAATGAAATTCATAAAGTAGTAGGCAATCCAGTTCAACATGATCGTCGAGATGACTTCATGAATTCCGAAGCGGTTCTTTAAGTAGGCCGCAAAAGTCGCGTACATACCGCCGATCGCAAAGGCCGAAAGCAAAATAAAAATCGGGTGCAGGAGGGGAGGAAGCGGTACGTAGTAACCTAACACCGCGCCTGAGATCTGACCCAGGATGAATTGTCCGTCCGCCCCGATATTGAACAGGCCTGTTTTGCCCGCAAAGGATACGGCAAGCCCCGTCATGATGATGGGGACGGCATTGACCAGCACCTGCATCATGCGCCGCGTGCTGGAGAAGATTCCTGTAAACAAGAGCCCGTAGCCGCGCCCGGGATCGTAGCCGCCTGCCGCCAATGTGATGGCGCCGACGGCAAAGCCGATGACCAGCGCGATCAGGACGGCAGTGAAGGGTTTTTTCAGCGCGTTGATAACTGTTTTTCTCATGCGGTGCCTCCCGCCATTAATAGCCCTATGGCCTGCTCATCGGTCTGTTCGGGATCAAGGTCCGCCACAATCTGTCCGTTGTAGATCACATTAATGCGATCCGCCAGATCGAGCACCTCGTCCAGCTCATAGGAGATGAGAAGCACGGCCCGCCCCTCGTCACGCTGTTCGACCAGGGCATTTCTGACAAATTCAATGGCTCCGACATCAAGTCCGCGCGTCGGCTGGCAGGCGATCAAGAGATCCGGCTCCTGCTCGACGACTCGCGCGATAATGACCTTTTGTTGATTGCCGCCTGAGAGTTCTTTCGCGCGCTGTGTCACGCATTCTCCCGGGCGGATGTCAAAGCGATCAATCTGACCTTTGCCGTAGCGGTTGATTTTTTTCCATGAGAGAAGTTTCGACCTGCCTGAAAATTGCTTGCGCTTATAGGCTTCGAGAATTAAATTTTCGCCAACTTGGAAATCGAGCACGAGACCGCGTTTATGGCGATCTTCGTGGATCGTCCGTATCCCGGCCTTGTGTGTGTCCGAAGGCAGACCGTTTTCTACATGCTGGCCGTTCACAATGATCTCGCCAGACTCCGATTTGCGAAGCCCCGTGATGGCCTCAATCAATTCAGTCTGCCCGTTGCCGTCAACCCCCGCGATCGCGAGGATTTCACCGCGTTTGATATAGAGCGACAGATCACGCACTTTTTCAATGCCGCGACTGTCTTTGACCGTGAGATGGTTAATCTCCATGACCGTCTCTGCCGGCGCGGCCTTTTCCTTATCGGTCGTCAACATGACCTCCCGCCCCACCATCATGGAGGCGAGCTCTTTTTCGGTCACATTTTCAACCCGAACCGTGTCGACCACTTTGCCCCGGCGAATAATCGTGCAGTATTCGGAGGAGGCCATGATTTCTTTTAATTTATGAGTGATGATGATGACCGTTTTACCGCCGGCAACAAGCCGCTTCATGGTCACAATCAAGTTGTCAATTTCTTGTGGGGTTAAAACCGCGGTGGGTTCATCCAAAATGAGGATATCGGCCCCTCGGTAGAGTGCTTTTAAAATCTCAACCCGCTGTTGGGTGGCAACCGAGACATCCATGATGACCGCTTCAGGGTCAACTTCAAGGCCGTATTGTTCGCCGAATTCGCGGATGGTGTGAATCATCTTCTCGCGATCGAGCCGGCCGAGTGATTTGGTTACTTCGCTTCCCAACACGATGTTTTCGGCGATCGTCATATTCTCGACCAGCATAAAGTGCTGGTGGACCATGCCGATGCCCAGGGCGATGGCCTGTTTCGGATTTTTGATCTCGCAGGGCTCACCCATAATTTCGATTTCGCCCTCGTCCTTCGTATACAAGCCATAAAGGATTTTCATGAGGGTCGATTTTCCTGCTCCGTTTTCTCCTAAAAGTGCGTGTATGGTCCCCTTTCGCACCGTCAGGTCGACATGATCGAGCGCTTTCAATGTCCCGAAGGACTTGGAGATACCCACCATCCGAACGGCTATCTCCGACGAGGTCTCCTGTGACACCCGCTTGTCTTCATTCATACCTTTCGTCTCCATAATAATCACCCGGGCATCCCGAAATGAGATGCCCGGGCGTTGATTCGCTCACGCGTTAAATGTTGTCCTGATCTCTATCCGAGATTCGCTTTGAATGCCTCAAATTCTGCGTCTGTAATCGGCACATCAATTTTGCCGTCGATGATCTCTTTCTCGATTTCTTTTGTCTTATCGAGAATATCCTGCGGGACGTGCTTGCTTGAGCTGGGCGCGATTCCGACGCCGCCCTCTTTCAAACCGAAGAAGAAGGTTTTACCGCCCACATCTTCACCGTCGATGACCTTCTTGGACAGCTGGTACACGGCCTGGTCCACATTCTTCAATGCGGAGGTCAGCACGTTATCGGGCGCCAGTTCGTTCTGATCGAGGTCAACCCCGATTGCCCATTTGCCCATTTCTTTCGCCGCTGTGATCGCACCGGAGCCTGCCTGACCCGCGGCGTGGTATACGATGTCTGCGCCGTCACTGTACATCTTGGTAGCGGTTGCTTTACCCTTTGCCGTATCGCCAAAGGTATCGATTGTCACATAGTCCACACGGATCTCTTTACCCAACTCTTTTGCGGCATAGGCCACGCCGGCCAGGTAGCCGTACTGGAAGCGGAACATGACATCCCCTTCCATGCCGAGGATAAATCCGACATGGTCTGTTTCTGTCATTTGACCGGCAATATAGCCGACAAGGAATGAGGACTCCTCTGAGTGGAACATCGCGCCGATAAGGTTCGGGTGATCGCCTTCATTAAATCCTACGTCAACCACGGCAAACATCTGATCTTTATGCTCTTTTGAGGCGGCGACCATCGCTTCTTCCATGAGGAAGCCGATGCCCCAGATCAGGTCGTTGCCTTCTTCTGTCTTGTTGGCAAGGTTCACAGCGTAGTCCGCCTCTTTGTGTGACTCCACAAAAGAGATGTTAATGCCTTCCTCTTTTAGCTGTTCCATGCCATTCCAGGCGGATTGGTTGAACGATTCATCGTTAATGCCGCCGATGTCGGTAATTAACGCAACTGACTTTCCTTTTGCCGGATCTTCTTTGGGGCCGCATCCGACGCCGAGCGTCAGAATGAGAACCAACACCAAGAAGAGGCTAATCCATCTTTTTTTCATATATTCCCTCCTGAATTATCATGACTCTTACGAGTCAGTCTTCCCCTGTTATGACTCGGACGATCGGTGCAAATAATCGAGATCCGAAGGTCCGAATGAATGCGGCAAAAGCGCGTTTAAAGTGGTCTCTAAAAATTGTTCGGGTGTTTTGGCCACAAGGACGACGATGTCGCCTGACGGTGGTAAGAATTCACGCAAAAACTGACGGCATATCCCGCAAGGATAGGCATAGGCCATCTCGTCGTTCGTTGAGCCTTCTTGGGAACCGACGACCGCGATGGCGATAAATTCCCGCTTACCGGAAGAAGCGGCCTTCACAGCCGCTGTCCGCTCCGCACAGATCGTGGCGCCGTAAGAAGCATTTTCAATATTGGCGCCTAAGAATATTTCGCCGCCCGAGGTTAAAAGGGCCGCACCCACTTGAAATCTGGAATAAGGAGAGTAACTCCCATTACGAGCATCGAAGGCCTTTTTAACCAAGTCAGCTTTCATTTCATTCGTCAGCATGGCTCCTCCTCGGTACAAAACCGAAAGAAAAATCTTTGTTCATTCGTCATGAATAGCGGGTATTTATCCGCTTTATTCTAGCACAAATCTTCATAATTACCAAAAATTAGGATCCGTCAAAGCGTTCGCGCTTAACGCTCGCCGGGTAACCTGCCACTCATTTGTGTAAGTTCACGCAAGGAGCCGGCAAGATCGAGCGTCAACTCGCCGGGGAGCATGCGCCATTGCCAATTGCCCTC
>DIRK01000007.1 GCA_002427535.1 Mageeibacillus sp. UBA5438
ATGCTGGAGGGTGATGAAGAGATGGAAGGCGGAGACATCTTTGACTGAAGAACCGTTTGTCATCCTAAGAGCTCAAATCCTGTCGGTAGGCACCGAGTTGCTGATCGGGCAGACGCTTGATACGAACGCGCATTTTCTTGCGCAGCAGTTGACAGAACTCGGGATCTCCACCTACCGTCACAGCCTGGTTGGCGACAATGAAAAGCGCTTAGAAGAAGACATGAAACGGGCGCTTCAAGATAATGATTTAGTGATCACGACAGGCGGCTTAGGGCCCACGGAAGACGATGTCACCGCGGAAGTCGCCTGCGGCATTTTCAACAAGAAGCTCATACCCATGGACGAAGTGACGCCTTACCCGGCCGTTCCGGAAGGCGCCATTATTTTTCAAAATGACAACGGTTCCGCGCCCGGTTCTTTAATATTAGCTCCCTTCGAGGGATCGATGAAAGCCCTCCTTTTACTTCCCGGTCCGCCGGACGAAATGGAGCCGATGTTTTCCAATTATGTGAAAGATGAATTAGCGCGTCATACGCCCTATTCTTTTATTCATCGCTACGTCAGACTGTACGGCATTGGTGAAAGCCAGGCGGAAAGGATGGCACATGATTTAATCACCTTCCAAGATGAGGTGACGATCGCGCCCTATGCCTCACCCACGGAAGTCATCTTCCGCGTCTCTCAGCGGATCGCAAACGGTGAGGATAAGACCGAGCCGGTCGTCCAAGCGCTCCTTTCTTTATTTGGCGAACACGTCTTTGAAGTAGGGAAGCGCCCCCTAGAACAGGTCGTCCTTGACGGGCTGTTAAGGAGAGGATTGAAGGTGGCCTTTGCCGAGTCATTGACCGGGGGGCTTGCCGCTTCAACCTTAGCGTCCGTTCCCGGCGCATCCGAGGTGTTGGCGGGCGGATTTATCACGTACAATGATGCAATGAAACAGCGCCTATTGGGGGTATCACCCAAACTATTGTCTGAGTATGGCGCGGTGAGTGAAGAGGTGGCGCGGGCCATGGCGGAAGGCTGTCGTTTGAAAACGGGGGCCGACATCGCCGTATCATTCACCGGCATTGCGGGCCCCACAGGTGGGAGTGAAAAAACGCCTGTCGGGACCGTGTGGATCGGCATGGCTGAAAAAGACAAGGACACACAAAGCTTTGTATATCATTTTACGGGACTTAGAAACCGTATCCGCCTGCGCGCGGTGTACCACGGCTTAAATCTCATTAGGAAGCGAATTGAATCACGATGAGGAAGCGTCAACAAGAATACGGCCAACTGCTGAATGAACCGAAGAAGGGCGGCATGCGCATCCTTTCTTCCGGCCAGGCCACCGCCTTATTGATGTTCTCTTTGGCGACCGCGAAGCTCACAGGCTTTGCCCGCGAAATCATGATCGCGCCCACCTTTGGCTACGGAGTCAACACCGACGCGTATTTTATCGGCTTTCAGATCCCGGATCTTTTTTACCAGCTTTTAGTCGGCGGTACCTTTGCCGCGGCGGTGACTCCCGCGGTGTCCTCAGCCGTTGCCAAAGACGACGAAAAGAAGTTATGGAAGAGCCTCAGTACTTTTATTAATGTCTTTTTGATTGCCTTTTTGATCGCGATCTTATTAGGTGAGCTCTTTGCCTCACCCATTATTCAACTGTACAACCCCAACAAGGACGCGGAGGTCATCGAGCGCGCCGTGGCGGTGGCCCGTACGCTCTTCCCCCAGACGATCTTCCTCTTTTTAGCCGGCATGTGCGTCGGCGTCCTGAACGGACACAAGCTCTTTCAGCGCGCCGCTTTTACGACCACCCTTTACAACGTCGTCTGCATCATCTTCATGCTGCGCTGGGGCGATCAGTCGGCCGGCGCTCCGGCCCGGGTGGCGCTCGGCGTGGTCATCTCGGCGGCCGTCAATTTTATCTACTTAGCCTTCATGGCGCGCCGTGTCGTGCATTACCGTCCCCTCATTGATTTAAAAGACCCCGGTTACAAACGCTTACTGCGCCTTGCGATCCCCACTTTAATTTCAGGGACGGTTATCCAGCTCAATTCCATCATCCAGACAGGCTTTGCGAACCAATTCACGGGGGCGGTCACTTCGCTTCGCCACGCACAGACGACCTGGAAACTTCCCTACGGGATCTTTGCGCTGGCGGTGGCAAGTGTTATGTCGCCGAACTTGACGCGTGCCTTTGCGAATAAACGCTTTGAAGACATGCGGGAGATCTACACGGTGTCCTTGCGCCGCGCGCTTTACTATGTCACGCCCTTCATCCTTATCTTCATGGTCATGGCGGAGGAGACGATGGAGGCGGTGTTCCAGTGGGGTGGCGCGATTCCTTTGGAAAACCTTTTGATTGAAGGTCACCTGTTGCGCCTTTACGCGCCGGCGATCTTCTTTCTCACTTTCTATGAGGTGGTGAACCAAGCCTTTTACGCGAGACATGTGACACGCATCGCTCTTTTAACCTCTGTGATGTCGCTGATACTAAACCCTTTGTTTTGCGTTCTTTTCACGCGTGTCCTGGACTTTGGCATCTACGGGCTCCCCATGGCCTATGTGTTAAACAGCCTGATCAACATGGTCGTCATGGCCATCTTGTACCGCTCGCATCTGAAGCAGGCGCGGCCTTACCGTATGCTGCCCTTTTATCTTCGATTATTGCTGTGTTCGGTGACCACCGTCATCGTGCTTTTGGGGTTGAATACGATTCCCATGAACGCCACAAGCAAGCTCTTGCAGCTGGGCTTCTACGCGGTGAAAGCCCTGCTGGGGATGCTGGTGTTCTATTTCACGGGGCTCGCCATCAATTTTCGCGAGTCGCGCGATCTGGAGCGTGTGTTAAGGCGGATGCTCGGGTTTTCCCCGGCCCGAAGTTGATTCAAAGAGGAGAAAATGACGGCCTTTGTCCGTCAGGGGAATAGGAAACAAATTGACGGGCTGAGGCTTTTCCAGTAAGATGAAATAGTCGAGAAGGAACATAAGTTCTGTAAAATAAAAGGCGCGACACGCGCATTTAGGAGGACAGCATGGCCAAGCGGAATAAATCGAAGCAGGATGTCAAACCCAGAGAAGATAAAGATCGCCAAGTCGCTTTGAAAGCGGCGTTGGACCGTATCGAAAAAGACTTCGGAAGAGGGGCTGTGCTGACGCTCGGGGATACGGAAGTGATGGAAGTGGAGTCTGTCCCGACAGGCGCGCTCTCATTGGACGTCGCCCTCGGCATCGGAGGCCTGCCGAGAGGCCGGGTCATCGAGATCTATGGTCCTGAATCATCCGGTAAGACAACGGTCGCGCTTCACAGCATCGCCGAGGTTCAAAAATTGGGCGGTATCGCGGCCTTTATTGACGCCGAGCATTCACTTGATCCGGCCTACGCGAAGAATCTCGGGGTCGATATTGACAACCTGATCGTCTCTCAGCCGGACTACGGTGAGCAGGCTTTGGAAATCGCCGAAGCGCTCGCGCGCTCAGGCGCGGTCGATGTGATCGTCATTGACTCTGTGGCGGCACTTGTCCCGAGAGCGGAAATCGACGGGGAGATGGGGGACGCGGTGGTCGGACTCCAGGCCCGTTTGATGTCCCAGGCCCTTCGTAAGCTTGCGGCGGTCATTAATAAAAGTCGCACCATGGTCATTTTTATTAACCAGCTACGTGAAAAGATCGGCGTGATGTTCGGAAGCCCCGAAACGACCACAGGTGGCCGCGCGCTGAAGTTTTACGCCAGTGTCCGCTTGGATATCAGGCGGATCGGCAGAATTGAGCAGGGCGATCAATTGATCGGCTCGCGTACGCGCGCCAAGGTCGTGAAAAATAAAGTCGCGCCGCCTTTCCACGAGGCGGAGTTCGATATCCTGTACGGACACGGCATCTCGCAGACTGGCTGTGTACTGGACATGGGCGTTGAGGCCGGGATCGTAAAAAAGAGCGGTTCATGGTTCTCCTACGGTGACACGCGCCTGGGTCAGGGCCGCGACAATGTACGCGTTTTCTTAGAAGAAGAAGAGAATCAAGAACTGTTCGAAGCGATTGAAGAGGAAGTGCGCGAGTACTACTTGGGCGACCTTGACAATGTGGAAATCACGAAGAAGGAAGAAGGCGTCGCGGAGGATATGGCGGACGCCGACGTGGACGCGATTCTTGGGCTTGACCTGTGATTTTTTCCCCTGAGTTCGAAAAAGCCCGCGAGACGGCCATTTCCTACATCGGGATCGATCATTCGAAATCGTCCGGGCGCGTACGCCAAAATTTGCTAAAAAAAGGCATCGCGCCCGAGATTGCCGATGAAGTGATCGACTACTATATCAACCTTGATTACATTAATGACCGGCGCGCCGCAAAGCGCGTCGCTTTGCGTTACAA
>DIRK01000062.1:0-9857 GCA_002427535.1 Mageeibacillus sp. UBA5438
AATTCTCCGAAAAGGAACTCGTAGACCTGACCCTCGCCATCGTGGCGATTAACGGTTGGAATCGTCTCGCCATCGCGTTTCGAAGCGAGGCGGGACACTACCGGCCAAGAACATGAGAAAACCGCGGCCTCGGGCCGCGGTTTCCGGTCTTCGTTTTTTCAAAATAGTTTACTTAGCGCGTTTTAAGACCGTGACGTCACCATCTTCATCGAAGAGCGTTAAGGTGTCGCCCTCCACTTTGAATCGGTACTCCGTTTCATCTTTTTCACCGAAAAACTCCATCGCCAAGGTCAAAGTATCGCCCTTGACGGTGTATTTTGTAGTGAGCAGATTCATCATGTCATAAAAGCCCTTCATGTCGTCGGGAGTCCCGGCAGGTGCTTCGAAGGTCAGCTTGCCTCCTTTAAAGTTGAAAACCAAGCCTTCTTCATAGTCGCTCCAGCCATCGGTATCCACGACGGTCCATTTCCCGTTGATTCCGGACTTTCCGCCTCCTCCTCCTCCGAGCACAAGCACGAGGACGATGGCGACGACTACGACAGCGGCCACGATGCCGATAATAAGTCCTGTCTTTTTCTTCTTAGGCGGTGTCTGATGCGGAAAGCCATAGTCCGGCGGCGGTGGGTAAGTCTGCTGCGGGTTATAGGGCTGTTGCAACGGGTACGCCTGTGGTGGCGGTGGCGCATAGGCCTGTTGGGGCACTACCGGCTCCGGCGGCGGGGGCGGCGGGGGCGCTGCAGCCTGTTGCGGTTCAGGCGTTGTCAGCGGGTTGCCGCAGCTCGTGCAAAAAGTCGCCCGATCTTCGTTAGGCGCTCCGCATTGAGTACAATACTTCATCTTCATTCTCCTTCATCTCGGTCTATTTTCGTGTCAATCAATCTTATTAGGGCTATTCTTTCGTCTTTTCATCGGACGACAGAAGCTCGCGGATGTCTTTTAGCAGATCAAGCTCTGATTCAGTTGGCTCTTCGACGACTTCTTTAGCTTCTTCTTCCTTTTTGCGGCGAAGCTTATTCAGTGTTCGCACGACAAGGAAGAGGAAGAATGCGACGATCAGGAAGGTAATGATCGATTGGATCAGCTGCCCGTAGGTAATGGCCACCTCTTCCGAAACGTCAGGAACGGCCTGTTTTAAAACAATCTTCAGGTGTGCAAAGTCGATGCCTGCGGTCAGGTATCCGACGATGGGCATCAGGATGTCATTGACGACACTGTCGACAATCGCCTTGAACGCGAGACCGAGCACAAAGCCGATGGCGGCATCCATCACACTGCCTTGCGCGATAAATTCCTTAAACTCTTTCATCATATTGGGGGACCTCCGATTTCCTACCCGCGGGCGTAAGTTTTGACGTCCTCGGGGAGCTCATCAAGTTTGAAACTTAAGGCAACGGTTATCTTGCAGTCAACCTGTTTGGCCAAATTCTCAAGATTCTTCATGAAAGCGGACAATTGCGTGCCTTCCTTGTCTCCCGTGATCTGGAAGAGACAATCGATGTATATATGGGAGATGTCATAGTCTTTCGCGTTTAAGCCGGCAAGAAAGGCGATCAGCTGATCGTAGCCGCGGACGGGATATTCCTTGATGTCGATACGTCTGACGGAATGCGGAACAAGATGCTCCACTCCGTGTCCGTATTCGATAAAAACAATGTTAGCATTACTATCTGCCGCCAGCTTTTCCATTTCCTCAAGCATGAGCGGTGTTTTTCCCGAACCTTTTCCTCCGACAATCGCGTCAACGTACATGAGCACCTCCACTTTCGTGTTGCGGTTCGTGCCGAACCTGTCAGTTTCTTTGTGTTGCTATCATACGCTATCGCCGTGCATTTTGTAACTAAAAAGTGACAAATTATGCAAGCGATTAAAAAATTCAAAAATTACAGTTGCGTGCCAGCACAACTTGCTCTATTGTGTATACACAGCGATGCTGAGGAGAGATAGAAGATGATTCGTGAATTTTCCACTGACCTGCTGCGTGACGCGATTTGCCGCATGTGCGGCACAGCCGCCTTTGACATGCCAAAGGACGTCACCCACTCGATTGAAGAGGCCCTTGCCGCCGAAGATTTTCCAAACGCCCGCTCGGTACTCCAAGAACTCCTTGAAAACTATCATGTCGCCTCCACTGAACGCATACCCATTTGTCAGGACACAGGGATGGTCGTGGTCTTTTTAGATGTGGGGCGCGATGTCCATTTCATCGGCGACCCTTACGAGGCGATCAACGAAGGCGTGCGAGAGGGTTACAAAAAATATTCGCTTCGCATGTCGGTTGTCGGCGATCCTTTAAGACGCCAAAATACAGGCGACAACACACCGGCCCTTGTCACGACACGCCTTGTCCCCGGCGACAGGGTCACCGTCACCTTTCTCACGAAGGGATTCGGCAGTGAAAACATGAGCCGCCTCGCGATGCTGCGCCCCGCGGATGGGATTTCAGGCGTCCGCAAATTCGTCATTGAAACCGCGCAAAAAGCGGGACCCAACGCCTGCCCGCCGCTCGTCATCGGGGTCGGTATCGGCGGCACCTTTGACCAGGTCGCGCTCGCCGCAAAGCGGGCTTTGACCCGCGATGTCGGCGTGCCCCACGCGGATCCTTTCTACGCCAAATTAGAAGAAGAATGGCTCTTGGAGATTAACAGACTCGGCGTCGGCCCCCAGGGTATGGGCGGCCGGACCACAGCACTGTCACTGGCGATCGAAGCCCTGCCCACCCATATCGCGGGAATGCCCGTCGCCTGCAACATCAACTGCCATGTCGCGCGCCATATGAGGGAGGTGCTCTGATGACCCCAAAACATAACTTTAAACACGTCCAGGCACCCCTCGATAAGTCTGCCCTCAAGGATTTAAAAAGCGGCGACCGCGTCCTCCTGTCGGGGACAATCTATACTTTGCGTGACGCGGGGCATAAGCGCCTTTTGGAATTGCTTGAGCAAGGTGAAGCGCCGCCATTCCCTTTAGAAAACGCGGTTATCTACTACGTAGGCCCTTCCCCCGCCGTGGGGAACCGGGCGATTGGTTCCGCGGGGCCGACCACCTCCTCGAGGATGGACCCCTACACCCCCCAGCTCATCGCCCAAGGACTTTCCGGCATGATCGGCAAAGGCTATCGCGACCACTGCGTGGTTGACGCGATGAAAGAATACGGCGCGGTTTATTTTGCAGCCACAGGGGGCGCGGGCGCGCTATTATCAAAAACCATCCTTGAAGCTAAGGTGCTCGCCTGGGAAGACTTAGGCCCCGAAGCCTTGAGGCAACTTGTTGTCAAAGACATGCCCCTAACCGTCATCATTGATACAGAAGGCCGAGACCTTTACCTGGAAGGGCCGAGAACATGGCGTGAATCGCACGGGATCCTAGATCCCTCCTTAGAAAGCGAAGCCGAATGTCCGACCGTTTAGACGACGAGACGAAACCGCTTTACCTGCAAATTGCCGACGCGATCCGTTCGGAGATTAAAGAAGGCACACTTATTCCGGGCGAACAACTCCCGTCCATGCGACGCATGGCCGAAGAGCGGTCGGTGTCGCTTGGGACGATCCGTCATGTCTACGCCTTATTGGAGCAAGACCGACTGATCGAATCCAAAAGAGGGCAGGGGACCTTTGTCACAAAGAATGAGCCCGATCTTTTAGGACGAAAAGACAAGGCTCTGCGATTTATTGACCAAACCATCGAATCACTCCTTGATCTCGGCTTTTCCACACGTGAGGCCGAGATATTTTTTGACTTGAGACTTCGCCAGCGAGAGGACGCCGCCCGGCCGATCCGTGTCGCCGTCGTGGCCTCAACGCCGGAAGAGCGCTCCGTCATCAGCAACTCACTCGAAAATATCGGCGCGGCACGCGCCTACCGCATCTCCATGAGCGAAGTGGAAAACCAACCCGAACGCTTATTGGCCGGTTTTGATTTCATTGTCGCGCCCCAATCGCTATTAGGAGCGCTGCGCGACCGGGTGCCGGAGCACATCCCCCTGATGCCCGCCGCCATGAATATCAGCCGCAAAACTGTGAACGACTGCCGCCTTGTGCCTGACGGTGCCTCTGTAGGCGTTTTGACCGCAAGCTATGGATTCCAGGACATCATCCGCCAAGAATGCGCCGGCCTTACGGGACGTACACCGCCAATGGACTTTTTGAAATTCGGTGACCCTGAAAAAACGCGCGCATTTATCACGGCGCACGACGTCATCATCGTGTCGCCTGATTGCGGCGAGCTCATCGACAACCGGGAAATCGCCCTTCTTCGCGGCCCCTTCATCGAAGAGAAGTTTGTCATCCGCACCGCCTTCTCACTGGACCAGGGGTCACTTTACTATATCGGCCGCGCCATTGAACGGCGCTATCATGAACTGCGTGAGTTCTTGCTCGATTAAGGGCAATGGGATCTGTTTTGGAGGATCGTCAAACATGGAACAACAGGACAAGAAAAGACTTGTAATCGGTGTCATCGGCGCTGACGTGCATGCGGTGGGCATCCGGATACTGGAGTTTGCCTTTCGGGAAGCCGGATTCGATGTCACCAATCTGGGCGTCATGGTGTCGCAGGAAGAATTCATCGGGGCGGCGGTTGAGACCGACGCGGATGCCATTGTGATTTCTTCCCTTTACGGTCACGGCGAACTTGACTGCCGCGGTCTTCGCGACAAAAGCGACGAAGCGGGGCTCACAGGGATCCTGCTCTATGTGGGCGGCAACATCGTTGTGGGCAAGCAGGATTTTGAGGATGTCGAAAAACGCTTCCACGACATGGGCTTCGACCGCGCCTTCCCGCCGGGTACCACACCGGAGGAAGCCATCATGTGGTTGGAGAAGGATCTTGGAGTCCGTTAAGATGCGTCCTGTCCTGTTGATCGACTTTGGGAGCACCTATACCAAGGTGACCGCCGCGGATCTTGAAAAAGAGCGGATCCTCGGCACCGCCTCGTCTTTTACCACGCAGGAAAACGACATCGGCGAGGGGCTCGAGAGAGCACTTTCAAAATTACACGAAAAGACAGGCGTTTTACACTATGAGGCGCGGCTTGCCTGCTCATCGGCCGCGGGGGGCCTTCGCATGGCCGTATCAGGACTCGTGCCGGAATTGACCGCCGAGGCGGCAAGACTTGCGGCCCTGGGCGCCGGCGCGAAACTTGCCTCAGTCTATAGCTATGAATTGACCCGAGGGGATCTTTTAGAAATAGAAAATAATCCTCCCGATATTTTCCTCCTCACAGGCGGAACCGATGGAGGAAATCGTGACTGTGTCACGGAAAACGCAAAACAATTAGCAAAATTGAAGGCGCGTTTTCCCATCCTATTTGCCGGTAACAGAAGCGCCGCGGAGGATATTGAAGCCATTTTATCCGACTTTCCGCTCACCCTTTGCCCGAACGTCATGCCGCGCTTTGGCGAGCTCAACATCGCCCCTGTGCAGCGGGAGATCCGCAACTTATTCTTGTCCAACATCGTACATGGAAAAGGCCTGTCAAAAACAAAAGAATTGCTGTCGGGCATCCTGATGCCAACCCCCTCGGCCATCCTTTCGGCCATGCGGTTACTGTCAAAGGGCTGTGGGGAATGTGAAGGCATCGGTGATCTTCTCGGCATCGACGTCGGCGGGGCGACAACGGATATTTATTCGATCGGGCAAGGGGAGCCCGACGACATCAACATCATTTACAAAGGATTCGAAGAACCGGAAGCGAAGCGCAGCGTCGAGGGGGATCTGGGCGTGCGATTAAACGTCTGGGGAATTATTGAAGAGACAGGTATTGAAAACATCGCCCAAAGCGCCCAAATGAGCGTAGAGGCACTTAAAGCGCTCATCGTGTCGATCGAATCCGATAAAAAAATCCTGCCAGAAGCCGCAGATGACGCCTTGTCAACCCTTGACCGCGCCCTGGCCATGGCGGCCATTGACATCGCGACCAGGCGGCACGCGGGGACGCTTGAGGAAGTGTACACGCCGATGGGGATGGCCTATATTCAGACGGGCAAGAATTTAAGAAAATTTCAAAACATCGTAATGACGGGCGGCTCCTTGATCCACGCAAACGATACAATGGCGCTCGCAAAGCGCGCGCTATACAGCGCGGAGCATCCCGCGTCACTTCGCCCGCTATCCGCGGATGTTTATTTAGATACACAATACATACTGGCCGCGATGGGGGTCCTAGCAGAAAGGGAACCTCTTGTTGCGCTTCGCATTATGAAAAAGGAACTTACCACATTAGGTCGCTGTCAACCACAGGGAGGGACAAATAATGGATGATCTTCAAAACAAAAAGTGGACGCGAGATGAACTGGAACAAGTCCGTCAAGAAGTCATGACACAATGGCCGACGGGCAAGGATGTCAACCTTGAGGAAGCGTTCTCTTACCACCGCGCTTTGCCCGCGCATAAGGTGTTCAGTCATAAGCTGAATAAGGCGCACCAAGAGGGCAAAACACTTATCCAGCCGCGAGCCGGTGTGCCGCTCATCGCGGAGATGATCGAGCTTTTAACTTTTTTACAGGACACAGGAGAAGCCGATCTTTTGCCGACCACGATTGACAGCTATACGCGCCAAAACCGCTATCAGGAGGCGGAAGTGGGTATCACTGAATCGGCGCGCACGCAAAAGGCGATGTTGAACGGTTTTCCCGCGGTCAACCACGGTGTGGCCGGTTGCCGCCAACTGATTGACGCGCTCGACACACCCCTGCAAATCCGCCACGGCACACCGGACGCAAGGCTATTGACTGAGATCGCCTACGCCGGAGGCTATACGAGTTATGAGGGCGGCGGTATTTCTTATAACATTCCCTACGCCAAAAACGTGTCTTTGGAGACAACCATCCGTGACTGGCAGTATGTGGACCGTCTGACCGGCCTGTATGAAGAGGCGGGCTGCCCGATTAACCGCGAGCCTTACGGTCCCTTGACGGGTACGCTTGTCCCGCCCTTTATTTCCCACAGTGTGGCGATCATTGAAAGCCTGTTGGCCGCGGAGCAGGGTGTGAAGAACATCACGGTCGGTTACGGGCAATGCGGGAATCTTGTGCAAGACGTGGCCGCTGTCCAAGTCCTGCAAAGCCTGACCGAAGAATACCTTCGTAAATACGGCTACGGCGATGTGCACGTCACGACTGTGCTCCACCAGTGGATGGGCGGCTTCCCTCAAAAGGAATCGCAGGCCTACGCCGTGATCTCTTGGGGCAGCGCGGTGGCAGCTCTCTCCCACGCGACCAAGGTCATCGTGAAGACGCCGCATGAAGCCGTCGGGGTGCCGACCAAGGAGGCTAACGCGGATGGGATGCTCTGCACCCGCCAGATGATCAACATGCTGGGCGAGCAAAGCCTTAACACCTACAGTCTGAAAGATGAAAAGGTGATCATCGCTTCTGAAACACGCTGCGTGCTTGACCGCTGTTTTGAACTGGGCGAAGGCGACATCGCCAAAGGTGCCATCCACGCGATCCGATCAGGGGTGCTTGACATCCCATTCGCACCCAGTCGCTATAACGCAGGGAAAATGCTGCCGGCTCGTGACAACGACGGCGCGATTCGCCTGTTCCATACAGGAAACATCCCGCTTACACCGGAACTTATTGATTTCCATCGCGAAAAAATGGAGGAGCGCGCGAAATACGAAAACCGCAAAGCCTCCTTCCAGATGGTCATCGACGATGTGTACGCGATCAGCAAAGGCCGCCTCGTCGGGCGCCCTAAGTAGTATTGGAAAAGAGGATAGTATGAAAATTAAACAAGTCATCTGCGCCCCGGGGCGGACCGGTTTTTATTTTGACGACCAGAAGGCCATCAAGGCCGGCGCGCCGGACGAAGGCAGTTTCTATCTCGGTGAGGCGATGACCGAGGGATTTTCTTCGATCCGCCAGCCGGGCGAATCGATCGCGATCATGCTCGAGTTAGAAGACGGACAGGTCGCCTACGGCGACTGCGCGGCGGTGCAGTACTCCGGTGCCGGAGGACGCGACCCGCTGTTTCTTGCCTCTGAGTTTATCCCCTTAATTGAAAATGAGCTGGCCCCAAAGATCTGTGACTTGGAGATCTCATCTTTTAAAGAGACCATGGATATCTTTGAGGATGATTATTTAATTGGAGGAAAGCACCTCCACACCGCCATCCGTTACGGGCTGTCCCAGGCGGTTTTGGACGCCGTCGCGCGCTCGACAGGCCGTCTCATGTGCGAGGTGGTCGCCGATGAATACGGGACTCGGGTGAGTGAACGCGCCCTTCCCATTTTTTCACAGTCGGGCGACGACCGTTATAAGAACGCCGACAAAATGATCATCAAGGAAGTCGATGTCTTGCCTCACGCACTGATCAACAACATGGAAAAACTGGGACCGAACGGCGACCATCTGGCCGATTACCTTTTCTGGCTTCGCGAGCGTGTGCTCCGGTTCCGGGCGCGTGAGGACTATGAACCCGTGTTTCACATCGATGTCTACGGAACCATCGGGGAACTTTTCGGCACGACTAATATCGAGGGCATCGCGGATTATTTGAAACGCCTCGAAGCGATCGCGAATCCCTTTAAACTACGTATCGAAGGACCGCTTGACGCGGGAACCAAAGAAGGGCAGATCAAGTGGTTGGCCGAGTTGACCCGGGCGGTCGACGAGGGCGGGATCGCCGTCGAGCTTGTCGCCGATGAATGGTGCAACACCTACGAAGATGTCAAAGACTTTGTCGACCACGGGGCTGGCCATATGATCCAGGTGAAGACGCCGGATCTCGGGAGTCTCCATAAGTCGGCCGAGTCAGTGCTTTACTGTAAGGCCCATGGGGTGAAAGCGTATCAGGGGGGGACCTGCAATGAGACGGCCAGATCCGCTCAGGTGTCGGTCCATGTGGCCATGGCGACATCGCCTGAACAGATCCTCGCAAAACCGGGTATGGGCGTCGATGAGGGCATCATGCTCGCCTATAACGAGATGCAACAAATTCTCGCGTTAAGAAAGCACAGACAATAGGAGAACACCCGACTAGGAGAGAAGAAATGAAACTTTTAAACCATGCCAAGGCGGGGACACTGGAATCCGGTGATGTTTTTATCACCGTCACGCCGGGGGAAGAGCTCCTGATCCGTTTGGATTCGCCTGTCAAACAGCAGTTCGGTGACGCGATCATGGACCTTGTCCGAAAGGTTTTAGAGGAACAAGAGGTGACATCGGGCACGATCGAACTTTCTGACCAGGGAGCTTTGGATTGCACGATCAGGGCGCGGCTTATGACCGCCTTGGAGCGCGCCTCAAAAGGGGATGTGTCATGAAACGCTCATTGTTATTTATCCCGGGCAACCGGCCCAACATGATCCAAAACGGTCTTGTGCTGCCGGCGGACGCCTTGATATTCGACTTGGAAGACTCTGTGTTGGAAGAAGAAAAGGACGCGGCCAGGACGTTAGTAGCCTCTGCCTTGTCCTCTCTCGATTTCGGGTCAAAAGCGCTTGTCGTCCGTATGAATGACATGTCATCCCCGCATGCCCTAAAAGATATTCAGGCCGTCGTTCAGGCTGGCTGTGAGAGCATCCTGCTTCCCAAAACAGAGCATGCCCATGATATTTCGGAGCTTGACCGATGGCTTGACACGGTCGAACAAGAGGCGGGGATACCCACCGGGAGTACCTCGCTTATCCTCTTGATCGAAACGGCCTTGGGGGTTGAAAAAGCCTATGAACTTGCGGAGGCCTCAAAGCGTGTGAAGGCGCTCGCGCTCGGCGCGGAAGATTTGGCCGCCAGCCTTGGCTGTGAGCGTACAGGAGAGGGAACAGAGATCCTGTACAGTCGAACAAGGCTTGTCATCGCCGCAAGGGCCGCGGGTGTTGAAGTCTTTGATACTCCCTTCACCGATGCCTACGACGA
>DIRK01000062.1:10003-10873 GCA_002427535.1 Mageeibacillus sp. UBA5438
AGAAGGGCGGGGCGCGGTGGCGCTCCGAGGCCGCATGATTGACATGCCTGTCTTAAAGCAGGCAAAGCGCGTGATCCAATGGGCGAAAGCTTCAGGGATGCTGAAAGGTGAGGTGGACGATGAGTCGGGACAATAAAGTGGTCGCAACGCTCNNGCATATCGCCGCATCATCTGGCGCCGATCCATAAGGCTTTTACACCGAGTCAAGAAGCGTTGGAAAACGCGCTTGAGGTGCAACAGGCCATGCAAGAAGCCCAACGAGAAGGGCGGGGCGCGGTGGCGCTTCGCGGACGCATGATTGACATGCCCGTCCTAAAGCAGGCGGATCGTGTGATCCAATGGGCGAAAGCCGCGAGGATGCTGAAAGAGGAGGTGGACGATGAGTCAAGACAATAAAGTGGTCGCAACGCTCAGTGACGCGATCAGGCGTTCGGGTTTAAAAGATGGGATGTGTGTGTCTTTTCACCATCACCTGAGAGAGGGTGATCGCGTCTTGAACTTCGTCCTGGATGAATGCGCCCGCCTGGGTATTAAAAATTTAAAAGTAAACGCTTCGGCGCTTATGGCTTGCCACCGCCCCATCCTTGAACGGATCAAGGATGGCACGGTCAGCCATATTGAATGCAATTACATGCACAAGGCGCTGGGCGGGCCGATTTCAAAGGGACTGCTTGAAAGCGAGGTCATTTTCAGAAGTCACGGCGGACGCCCGGCGGCCCTGACGCGGGGGGAAAGCGTCATTGATGTGGCTTTTATCGCCGCCTCCACGGCCGACCGCGCGGGCAATTGCAATGGTCGGGAAGGCAAGGCCGCCTTTGGTTCCATCGGCTACGCGATGCCGGACGCGGAGATGGCCAATCATGTTGTCAT
>DIRK01000062.1:11105-12027 GCA_002427535.1 Mageeibacillus sp. UBA5438
GACAGCGTGGTGGTCGTGGATTCAATCGGCGATCCCGAGAAAATCATGTCCGGGACGACCCGCATCACGCGGGACCCCGTAGGGCTCCTGATCGCGGACTACGCCGCAAAAGCCATTTTGGCCTCAGGCCTTTTAATAGACGGGTTTTCCTTTCAGACGGGTGCGGGAGGCATATCACTGGCGGTGGCGCATTATTTGGGTGCCCTTATGCGTGAACAAAAAATTACGGGCAGTTTTGCCTCGGGGGGCATTACGGGGACCTTGGTCGATCTTCATGAGGAAGGTTTATTTGAAAAATTGCTCGATGTCCAGTGTTTTGACAGGGACGCGGTCGCGTCCATCGGGAAAAATACCATACATCGTGAGATCAGCGCTTCCACCTACGCCAGCCCCGCTTCAAAGAGCGCGGTGGTCGATCACCTTGATGTTGTGATTTTGGGCGCGACTGAAATTGACACAAATTTTAACGTCAACGTTCACACAGATTCGAATGGCATCATCATGGGCGGTTCGGGCGGGCACAGCGACACGGCGGCCGGCTCAAAGTTGTCGATTATTGTCGCGCCTTTAATGCGCGCAAGGCTCCCTTTGATTGTGGACCGTGTCTCAACCATCTCGACACCCGGTTCAGATGTCGATCTTTTGGTGACGCAGTTTGGCATGGCCTGTCATCCGGATAATAACGAGCTCCGATTAAGGCTTTTAGATGCCAACCTTCCCGTGTTTTCAATGGAAGCGTTGAAAGACAAGGCGGAGTCTTTGACGGGCATCCCGGTACGCCGTCTCCCGGAGGGCCGTAGGGTGGCTTCTGTGATCAGCCGCGACGGTGTATTGCTCGACACCATCAAGGCGAGGGTTTAAAAGGAGAAGAGATCCGTCAAAGCTTTGCCAGGCCGTAACGGAAAACAACAGCTGTCTTAAA
>DIRK01000062.1:12341-18516 GCA_002427535.1 Mageeibacillus sp. UBA5438
GTTCTTTTGAAAAACTTTGACCAGGCTTCTGTGAAAGGCGCGATAAGTTTGGCAAGCCAGATAGGGGCCGTCCATTTGAATTCCCGGCGGCCTGTCATCCGCGCGGCTTCATTCATGATCTCAAGCACCGTAATATTGTGACCGGCAAGCAGATAGCTTTCACCGGAACGACCACTTTTCGCCGCGGCGATGAGGCCCTCCGCGACGTCATTCACATCGACAAAATTGTAAGACCCCCCGATCATGGAGGGGAGTTTTCGGTCAATCAGTTTTTCAAACAGACGGGTAAAGTTGCCGTCCAAATAGTCGTTCGGTCCGATGATGCCGGAGGGTTGTACGATCACGGTGTGAAGGCCCTCTTGAGCAGCGTCAAGGACAAGCTGGGATGCCATGGCCTTAGATTTTGCGTAGTCGCCGAAGACAAGCTCGGGATCGTAATGATCGATTTCTTTGATCTCGTCATAAAAACCGTCGGGCAGAGGCAGTGTGTGCACGGTGCCGCAGTACAAGAAACGCTCGGCGCCGTGCTTTTTGGACATCTCGAGCATGTTTTTTGTGCCCTGGACATTCACTTTGTAAACGAAGGGGCCGGCGTTTTGGTAGATCGTGATCAGGCTGGCCAAATGCAACACCATGATGTCACGATCTTCGAGCCCCGTAAAAAGCACGTCAATGCTTCCCGGGTCGGTCACATCGCCGGAGACAACCTCACAGTCAAGGCCCATGAGGGCGGGCGGCCTTTCTTTTTCCAACACGAAAGCGCGAACCCGCTCGCCGCTTTGTAACAATTTCCGTATGACGGTATTGCCCAAGTGCCCCGAAGCTCCGGTGACAAGCCAGATCTTCTCTTTTTCAGTAGTCGTTTTCATTTTTTCTATCCTCACACGTCTATTGTAGCAAGTCACATCCCGTTGATTGCCAAAGGGATGTGAAATAAATTAAACGACACTGTGTCATTATACGCTACAGCCACACGTTGTAGCGCCTGATAAACGCGTGTTTCACAGCGGATACGAGGACCATGTACGCCACCACCACCAAAGCGAGCAGGATGAAGAACGGTCCGTTCAACGGCGCGAGGTTGAAAAAGGAGGCAAAAGGTGAGAACGGAAGCACTGTCAAAAGCGCAATCCCAAGCGCCGTCAAAAGCATGACCGGCGCGGAGGCGCGCGATTCGATGAAAGGCAGTTTCGCCGTCCGGATCATGTGGATAACCAGTGTTTGCGTCCACATGGAGATGACCATCCAGCCCGCCTGGAAGATGGCGATGAAAAGCGCGATCTGTCCGGGATCGGTCAAGAGATGGAAGGGGGAACCGACAATGGCCGGCGCGATCCAAAGGTACAGCGCGGCGTAGGAGATAATGTCAAACACCGAAGAGGTCGGCCCGATCCAGACCATGAAGCGGCTGATCGAGGAGGCATCCCATGTTCTCGGTATTTTCAGGAAATCTTCATCCACGTGATCCCAGGGCAAAGAGGCGCAGGAGATGTCGTAGATGAGGTTTAAGATGAGAATCTGGATGGCCGTCATCGGCAGGAAGGGTAAAAATGCCGCGGCGATCAGCATGGACAGCACGTTTCCAAAGTTGGAAGAGGCGGTCATCTTGATATATTTGATCATGTTGGCGTAGGTGCGGCGCCCCTCGATAATGCCCTTTTCCAAAACCATGAGGTCTTTTTCAAGCAGGATAACATCGGAGGATTCTTTGGCGATATCAACGCCTGTGTCCACCGAGATACCGACGTCAGAGTCTTTTAGGGCCGCCACATCATTGATCCCGTCTCCCATATAGCCGACGCTGTGGCCGTTGTCGCGCAGGAGGTTCACTATGCGCGATTTTTGCAAAGGTGCAAGCCTTGCGAAAACAGTCGTCCGCTCCGCTTCGATCGCAAGCGTCTCGTCGTCCATTTCCTCCACTTCATCGCCGGTCAGCATATGGCGCACATCCAGACCGACCATCCGGCAGATCGCGCGCGACACTTTCTCGTTGTCGCCGGTTAGAATTTTAACTTCCACACCATGTTCATGAAGCGCTTCGATGGCATCCTTGGTTGTCAGTTTCGGCGGATCCAAGAAGGCGAGGTAACCGATTAACACCATTTCGCTTTCGTCCGCCACGGAGAACATGCCGACGGGGGAGGGGTTTGTCTTTTGCGCGAGCAGCAGGACGCGCAACCCCTTTTCATTGTATTCATCGACGTCCTGTCTCACCTGTTCGACGACTTTTTCATCCAAAGGGACGACAAGGTCCGCCTCGAGTTGCGCGAAGGTACACACCGCGAGCATCTCCTCTAAGGCGCCCTTGGTGATCATCTGTGTTTTGCCGGTCTTGTCACGGACCACAACGCTCATGCGCCGGCGTTCAAAATCGAAAGGAATCTCATCGACCTTTTCATAACGGTCACGCAGTCTCCCGAGTGCGTCCGGTTCGTTTTCTTCTTCCTCGTGCGTCTTGTCAATGATGGCCCGGTCCATCAGGTTGCGAAGACCGGTCTGAAAATAGGAGTTCAGGTAGGCGTGGCGCAGCACGCGCACATCCTCTTCGCCCGCAAGGTCCAAATGGTATTCAAGCGCGACGCGGTCCTGTGTGATCGTGCCTGTTTTATCGGTGCAAAGGATATCGATGGAACCCAGGTTTTGGATGGAATTCAGGTTCTTGATAATGACCTTTTGTTTCGACATATGGACGGCGCCTTTGGCAAGGCTTGCCGTGACAATCATGGGGAGCATTTCAGGGGTGAGACCCACGGCCAAGGAAATGGCCAAAAGACCCGCCTGTAACCAGTCGCCCTTGGTCAGCCCCGAGATGAGGAAGACGATGGGGACCATGACGAGCATGAAGCGGATGAGGACAGAGGAGACGTGGTTCACGCCGCGTTCAAAGGAGGTGGGGGTGGGTTTTTCTTTTAAGGTTTTTGCGATTTGGCCAAAAATCGTATCTTGTCCCGTCGCAAGCACCACCGCCGTACCACTCCCTGAGATCACGTTGGTTCCCATGAAGGCGAGGTTGTCGTAGTCGAGCACATTGCCCGAATCAAGATCGGAGGGGGATGCGAATTTTTCCACATGCGCGGATTCGCCCGTCAGGGTGCTTTCGCTCAAGAATAAGTCTTTGGCGGCCAAAATGCGCATGTCGGCGGGGATCATGTCACCGGCCGCAAGGCGGATGATATCGCCGACTACGACCTCCTCCATGACCCGCTCTTGTTCGCCTGTTTCTTCGCGGACAATGGCCGTCGTGTTGACGATCATGGAGGTCAGTTTTTCAGCGGCGTTACCGGAGCGCGTTTCCTGAATGAAGCGCAAAACACCTGACATGACGACCATGGCGCTGATAATCGTCACGGTGACATAGCTTCTCTTTTCGGGGGGCGCAAAGGTGATGTCGGTCAAAACAGAGATCAGGGCAAGCGCGATCAGGATTAATGTGAAGGGGTTGATGAAAGCGGCCATAAGCCGTTCGGCAAGGGTGGCGCGTCGCCCCTGGATGACGACATTGTCACCGTACATGCGCCTGTTTTCAGTGACCTCATTATCGTCCAGGCCCGTCCAACGCGTATGCATCGCCCGGAGGACGCCATCGGGTTCCATCTTTGCGCCGTCTTTCATGCGCTGTTGCACAATGGCCGGTAGTTCAGCGGGCCTGTTTAAGGCAGTCCTGGTTAATCTCTCTTTTGTTTCAGCGTGCGTTTCTTCGCGCATGGAATCACTCCGTTCATATATTTCCCTTTCATTCTAGCGTAACGGCACAGCTTGTGAGACAATGCGAAACAAGAAGGAGTATTCGACATGTCTTACTCAGATCGTATGCAGCGCAACCACTTGTACAGCGTCCTTTTGTCGCCGCGCGGTGCGCCGCGCATGGTCGACCAGGGAAAGCAGATCGCGCAGCAGTTCCTATCCCCCTTTGATTCACTCATCGGGCTGATCGGAGACAGCGGCTCAGGCAAGAGCATTCTTTTAAAAGGCATGTTCCCGGGGATCGAGCTGACCAACGACGACGAGGGGGTCAATGTGCGCCCCTTGCCCATCATGAACTTGGATGATACGGGCTTTTTCTCACCGCATACCTACCACCTCGACATCCGCTTTGAACTGGCTTTTCACCAGGCGCATGAACTGGCGGATGCGATCCGCCTGGCGCTCGAGCGCGGCAAGCGGGTGATTGTTGAGCATTTTGATCTCATCTACGACCAACTGGGCATGAATGCCCATCTCCTGATCGGGATCGGTGAGGAGATCATTATCACAAGGCCTTCTGTGTTCGGTCCTGAACCGAATGATATCCGAGATGTGGTCTTTGCCTCCATCGATAACAGGCGCATGGCGCATACGGCAGAGGACCTTGTGGAGCACAGCCTGATTGACCGGCGCGTGTACCATTTTGAGCACTACGATGTGCGTTCCGGATTTATCTTGTCGTTTCACGATCGCCCAAACATTGACCTGCGCGATCTGGAAAGCGATGTCAAACAACTGATTGAACGCGATCTGGCCATTTCTTATCTTGACGCGAACCATGTGCTGATCGGCGATCAGCGCCACTATTGCACAGGCCCTCGCATGCACGTCACCTCAACGGGGAAGATCAGGAACTTCCAGCTGTATCACGAGTATCTGACCCATCCGGTGACCAAGGATTCTCAGATTCTGGGTCTTGTAAACATCCCGTCCAATTACAGGCTGTCCGATTTGAACTCACTGCGCCTGATGACCTTTTCCGAACCCGAGACGAACAGCTAGGCAATGTACGAAGAAAAACACGTAACGCTTGAAGACATGCTGGAAGCAAGAGACGCCCGCGTGTCACGGCAGCGCGCGTTTTTGGAAAAAACAGGCCGCCCCCTGATCTCCATGACCCTCAATATGGCAGGGCCTTTGAAGCGCACACGACTGTCATCTTTTTTCTTTCAACGTGAATTAAAAAATATAGAAGCCTTGCTGCAAGGCATGAGGGCCGATTTTGAAGTCAGCCTTTACAGTTCCCATACAGGCGATGAGGCGCTTTTTGCGATCCATGCTTTGACGGCCATAGCGCTCAAACGATTTTGCGTTGACCTGGAAGAGCGCGCCCCCTATGCCCGACTTTTGGACTTGGATGTCATCGATGAAAAGGGCCTCCCGGTGAACCGTGAAGCCCTTCAGTGGCCCGAAAGGCGTTGCCTTGTCTGTGAACAACCGGCCTCTGTTTGTGCTTCCCGGGCGGCGCACGACATAAAAATCGTACAGGCAAAAACGGAGTCTTTGCTGTCGGGTTACGCGAGGATGGTCTTGGCGGACGATATGGCCTCCCTTGCTATGGAAGCCTCCGCTTTCGAGCTGATGATCCATCCCAAACCGGGACTTGTGACGGCCTTTAGTCAGGGTTCACACCGCGACATGGACCGTTTCACCTTTATAAAAAGCCAGTCAAGTTTTTCACCCTACTACCGGGGGTGCTTTGACATCGGTTGGGATCGTGACTTGAGCTTGCAAGAGAAGGCGGTAGATTTACGCCGCCAAGGGATCCTGGCAGAAGCAAGGATGAACGAGTTGACAGGCGGTGTCAACACGCACCGGGGCTGGATTTATTTGTCAGGCATCTTACTGGCCGTCACGGGAGACTACCTTGCTTCGATACTAGTGGAGGATCAAGGCGAGCTAATAGAAGACGCGATCATTGCTTTTATGAAGCGAGCGGCGGTCCAATATTCAAAGGCACTTGAAAGCTCGTTGGAAGAAGTGCCCTATTTCTCGGCGCTTGATCGAAGTATGAACGAATCATCGGGTATCACGGGGATTCGAAAAGAGGCCGTAAACGGGTTCCCGAGTCTATTCACAACGGGATTACAGGTATTAAAGGGATCATTGGATCGTAAAGAGGATGAAAACACGGCGGGTCAACGCGCGCTTTTAGCGATTTTATCCGTCATCGATGACACGACCCTGATGAAGCGAGCGGGAGAAAAACGCGCGTCCATGATTATTCGGGATCTACAGGCGAAGCTGGGTGACAGTGAACTCGAATCGACCATGGAAGAACTGGTTTTAACCTTCAGCCAACACGGCTTAAACGCCGGAGGGGCCGCCGATCTGCTCGCAGGCAGCCGCTATGTTCAAAGGTTTTTGGAATATGCTGTCACGGATCTGTAACAGGCGCTTCGTTGAACCGATTTTTTAGCGATGCTATAAT
>DIRK01000002.1 GCA_002427535.1 Mageeibacillus sp. UBA5438
GCCTGCTTTGAAATCGCGGGCACCGTCTTGCTAGCGCCCCGTCTCTTTGACATCTCCTTATTGGACGCCGCGATCATGGGCACCGTGATTGCGGCCGTCTCCCCTGCTGTAGTCGTCCCTAAAATGCTCCAGCTCATGGAAAAGGGCTACGGGGAAAACGAGAAGATTCCTCAAATGGTGATGGCGGGGGCCTCCGTCGACGATGTCTTTGTCATTGTGCTCTTCACGGCCTGTACGGGGCTTGCGACCCAAGGGAATATCAACGCGACGCATTTTCTGACCATCCCCAGTTCCATTATTTTCGGTGTCCTGGGCGGCATCGTGGCAGGTCTTATCCTGTCACTTATTTTCGCACGCTTTCACATCCGTGACAGCGCCAAGGTCATCATGATCTTATCGTTTTCTTTTTTGCTTGTGACCCTCGAACGCCAAGCCAAGGGAGTCATCGGATTTTCCGGTCTGTTGGCTGTCATGGCGCTCGGGATGACGATTGCCAAAAAGAAATATCCGCTGTCTGAGCGCCTGTCGTCCAAATTTTCAAAACTTTGGGTGGCCGCCGAAGTGCTCCTGTTTGTGTTGGTCGGCGCCTCCGTCAATATTTCATACGCTTGGAAAGCCGGAACAACCGCCGTGCTCTTACTTATGGCTGTATTGTTATTTCGCATCCTGGGTGTCTTTTTGTCGTTGTCTAATACAAGGCTTAACAAAAAGGAACGGATCTTCACTGCGCTTTCTTATATCCCAAAAGCCACCGTACAGGCCGCCATCGGCGGATTGCCGCTTGCGATGGGGATCGGGTCAGGGGAGCTCATCCTGACCGTCGCGGTCTTGTCCATCCTGATCACGGCCCCTATCGGCGCGGCCTTCATTGATCTATCCTATAAGAAGCTATTGGCACACGAGGCTGAACACTAAGCATCCGAATCGGGAGGTATTCCCCATGCTTGTACATGTAACCTCAGACAATGAACTTATCTGGAATGCGCTTTGTAGGGCGCTTTGGCCGCAGTTGGGAAAAGACGAAATGCTCTTTGCGCGGCGCGCGGGTAAGCTCCCCTATGAATTTCTTTACATGGAGACCGAAGAAGCCTGGGGGTTTTTATCCCTGTCCCTTCGTCATGACTATGTGGAGGGCACTGACAGCTCCCCCGTGGCTTACATCGAAGGCATCTATGTGAAGCCGGATGCCCGGCACCGCGGTATCGCGTCCGAGATGATCTTTTTTGCAAAACAATGGGCCAAGGAACATGGCTGCCGAGAACTTGCGTCCGACTGCGATGTCCATGACAAAGACAGTGAAGGGTTCCATAAAGGCGTTGGTTTTATGGAAGCCAGTCGCAATATCCATTTTGTGATGAAGCTCGGATAATCGCTCCTACGGTACCGATTGATCCCGTTGATACGGGCTATTTGTGATCTAATAGACACAAGAAAGGGGGAATTTTCATGGTAGAACGAAGCATCCTAACAAAAGTTCAGGGTTATAACACGCGTGACGGCGCCGGTGTCAAACTTGTGCGCGTCTTAGGGCGAAATACGGCCACGATCTTTGATCCCATCTTGCTCCTAGACTCGTTTGACAGTGAGAACCCTGAAGATTATACCGCAGGCTTCCCAATGCACCCGCACCGCGGCATTGAGACGATCAGCTACGTCTACCGCGGACATATGACGCACCGCGACAGCCTGGGACATGAAGATACCATCGGCGACGGTGAAGTGCAGTGGATGACAGCCGGATCAGGCATTAAACATGAGGAGACGCTCCCTGTTTCTCCACGCCTTTTAGGCGTACAGCTTTGGCTGAATTTATCGTCAAAAGACAAAATGGTCCCGCCTCATTACCACGCGATCAAGGATAAGGACATTCAAGAAATCCCTGTTAAGGCTGGCAAAGTGAGGCTTCTTGCCGGCTCATTTGACGGCATCACAGGCTATACGGGAAGTTACCAGCCACTTGACTGTTATGACATCCACCTTGATCCCAACGGGCACATTATCGTCCCGACAGAACACGACCGCTCTATTATGGTCTTTACTTTGCTGGGAGAGGCCATTATCGCGGGGGAATTAGTGGGCGAAAAAACAGCGGTCAAACTGACGGAAGGCGATCAGCTGGAGATCCGGGCGACCGATGAACCCGCACAGCTGCTCTTTATCAGCTCCGAGAAGCTCAAAGAACCCATCGCCTGGGGCGGCCCCATCGTCATGAACACGAGAGAAGAGCTGGAACAGGCCTTTTTAGAGCTTCGACAGGGTACCTTCTTGCAGAAAAAGATCGAATACTAAGAAGAAGGCTTCGATTTTCGGTAGGCGTCAAAGCGGCAGTAGACTTCCTCCATGTCGTCATCGCTTAAGATTTGAGGCGCGCCTTTGAGGCTCGTCTTGTAGTAAATTTCGGCGACAAATTCAATAATCTCCGCCACCGAATACGCGTGCTTGACGTCCGCTCCGACAGCCAGGAGACCGTGATTGCCGAGCAGCACCGCATTTTTATCCTCTAGGCCCTCCGAGGCGGCAATGGCCAACTCCATACTCCCGAAAGGATAATAGGGGATGCATTTCACCCTGCCTTTGGCAAAACCGATCAGGTAATGCACCGGGGGAATCTCTTCATGCAGGCAGGCCATAATGATGGCGTAAAGCGAATGGGTGTGGACGACCGCTTGGATGTCATCACGCTTCTTGTAACAAAGAAGGTGCATGTCCTTTTCAGATGAAGGCAAATAGTCTCCTTCCACCTGTGTGCCGTCCAGCTTGACAATCGCAATGTCCTCCGGTTTCAGCTCATCGTAGTCAACCGCGCTCGGTGTGATGGCGACGTATCCCAGTTCACGGTCGTACACACTGATATTCCCGCCAGTGCCCTTGGTCAAACCTGACTCTGCCATCTTCTGGGAATAGTAAATAATATCTTGCCGTTCTTTTTCCATTAACATATCAACTTGATCTCCTCAATCAAATGAAACTCTGCGCCCTATTCATGTAAGATAAGCATATCATTGCAAAGTGCTCTTGATGTGCTTGTTTTAGGAGAACCCTATGACCGATTTTGAAAAAACCGCTACCATCCGCTTCGACGAAGATCGTCAGGCGATCGCCATCATTGACCAGACATTGCTCCCCGGCACATTGAAGGTTATTCACCTTAAAACTCAAGAAGAAGTCTGGGAGGCCATTAAAAAACTGCGGGTGCGCGGCGCTCCGGCCATCGGGGTTGCGGCTGCCTTTGGCATTTACATGGCGGCTATGGAAATTGAAACGGATTGTTACGACGATTTTTATGCGGCTTTCAAAGCTAAAAAAGAATATCTCGCGTCCTCACGCCCGACCGCCGTTAACCTGTTTTGGGCACTCAACCGCATGGAACAGGTCGTCATCGATCATAAAAAGGAATCAATCGCTGACATCCAAGAACGCCTTTTCAAAGAAGCCTCCGATATCCGCCAAGAAGATATCGAAAGCTGCCGCAATATCGGCCTTTACGGCGCAACACTTCTGAACGAGGGTGACGGCGTTTTGACCCATTGCAATGCCGGGCGCCTGGCGACGGTTGAATATGGGACGGCACTGGCACCCATGTACATTGCCCAAGAAAAGGGCATTCATGTCAAAGTCTATGCGGATGAGACACGGCCCCTCTTGCAAGGATCGCGCCTCACAGCCTTCGAACTGTTCAATTCCGGCATTGATACGACGGTCCTCTGTGACAACATGGCCGCAACGGCCATGAAAGAAGGAAAAATACAAATTGTCTTTGTCGGCGCTGATCGCATCGCCGCAAACGGTGACGCGGCCAACAAAATCGGCACCTTGGGGGTTGCGATCCTGGCCAAGCACTTCAATATCCCGTTCTACGTCTGCGCCCCGCTTTCCACCATCGATATGAAGACTCAAACAGGTGACGGCATTGTCATCGAACAGCGTGATCCCGATGAGGTCACCACATTGTGGTATAAGGAGCCTATGGCGCCCAAGGGCGTGTCGGTATTAAACCCAGCCTTTGATGTCACAGACCACTCGCTCATCGACGGCATCATCACGGAAGTGGGGATCGCGAAACCGCCCTATGACCAATCCCTTAAGGCATTGTTTTCTCTTTTGTAAAGCGCTGCAAAAATATCGCAAGCCCCGCCACGATAAGCGCCAATAAAGCCATCAGGTCAAAGCCCGTCTGATGTTGCTGAAGCTTGTCATACACAATTCCCACAACAAAGGGACCCACAAGAATCCCGATATTCGACAAGGTTGAGACCAAGCCAAATCCCAACCCCGATTCCTCCTGTGACAGGAAGCGCGGAATTGTTGAAAACACAGGCGTCGGAATCATGACGGAGGAAAAACCGATCAACGCCCCCAGAATAAGCGGATTCCATCCGACGCGCGGGACCAGGAATATCCAAGTTGCCATCGAGACGGCACCGGCCGCAATAAAATACAACTCACGCCCCACCCGGTCGATCACGGAGCCGATCAGGGGCCCCACAAAAAGCGAAGCGAGCATGAAAAGACTCGTCAAAAACCCGGAGAAGCCCACACTATAACCTTCTGCGATGTAGTAATCGCTGGCAAAGGTCGTGTATGAAATAGCAGAGGCGTTATAAAACAACCAGATAAAGGCCACAAGCCACACGGGTGTGTTCAGTTTCTTGATCGCGAGCAAATTCTCAGTCAATGCGGGCTTTGTCC
>DIRK01000039.1:0-897 GCA_002427535.1 Mageeibacillus sp. UBA5438
CGCGAATAATAAACGGACAACTGATCGTAGGTTTTCACGCCGGCCGCCGCCCAGTCCTCCGCGATCCGCGTCGCGTAACCCGGACCGTCCAGGCGGTTATTATTGGCCGCCTCCTGAAACAAGGCGTACATCACCTCCGGCTCAAAGCCGTAGGCCTCAAACCAGCGGTCAATGAGGTCGTACCACATGAAGGTCATAATGCCCTGGAAGAAGGTCATCTTGATCAGGGTGACGATTTTCTCACGCTCTTCACTTTGGTTCTCGCGCTGTCCGATCTCACTGGGCGACGAGGAACTGATCGGTCGGTAGCGCTTTTGCAGCTCTTGCATCTTCAGGTCTCCGATCGAGATATCCTGATCGCTGACCGTGATGAGCTGCACCCGGGAAAGTTCCAAGAGTGATTCGTTCACCGCCTCTTCCGAGATGCCGAGCCGATCCGCCACATCCGCCTGTGTCGCGTCGCGTGAACCGTTGTAGAACACACTGTTCAAAAACAGATAACATTTCACGGCGTTGCCGCTCAATTTGGGCATGATGTCGTGAATGAACAGGTCGGGCACCGGTGTGTCACTGAACATAATGGATCGTCCGTCTTTGATACGCACCGAAAGTACCCCTTTTCTAAAAAATGAGACGCTGAGGAGAACCCCCGGTTCCCCTCATGTCAAATAATTGAATGTATCGCGGCAGGGCCGCTTCCGATTACTCCGTTCTTGCGAAATTCAAGTATGTCTTGTAGCGTTCATCCGCCGCTTCTCTCGCGCGGGCGAAAATCGCTTCGACCTCCGCTTCAGTATACTTCTTGTACAGCGAGGTATAGCGAACTTCTTGTTTTAAGAATTCGCTGTAGTCGCGTGTCGGCGGTTTTGAATCCAAAACGAATGGATTCTTTTCGGC
>DIRK01000039.1:1157-1765 GCA_002427535.1 Mageeibacillus sp. UBA5438
CCGTGGTTAATGCAAGGCGAGTAAGCGATCACAATAGAAGGGCCGTTCCAGGCTTCCGCTTCACGCAGGGCGCGTAGCGTCTGCGCTTGACTTGCGCCCATCGCGATCTGCGCGACATAGACATAGCCATAGGCCATTGCCATGACGCCCAAATCTTTCTTCTTCAAAGGCTTACCGCCGGCGGCAAACTGCGCCACCGCGCCCAGCTGTGTCGCCTTTGACGCCTGACCGCCCGTGTTCGAATACACCTCAGTGTCGAGCACGAGAATGTTCACATCCTCACCTGAGGCAAGCACATGATCCAGTCCGCCATAGCCGATGTCATAGGCCCAGCCGTCGCCCCCGATGATCCATGTGGAACGGAGCATCAGGTAGTCTTTAAGGCTCAGGATATTTTGACGCAAAATGTCAGCTTCGCCGTCAAGCTCGGCTTCTTCCAATGCGAAGATAAACTTTGCCGCAATGCCTCGGGCCCCTTCTTTTTCATCCTTTTTCCCGAGCCACTCGTCCATATTTTCTTTCAAAGCAAGAGGCAAATTCGCTTGCTCATTCAGGTTTTCGACAAAGCCGATCACCCGGTCACGCAACTGTTTCACACCAAAGTGCAT
>DIRK01000039.1:2058-5601 GCA_002427535.1 Mageeibacillus sp. UBA5438
GTGGCGTTCGCGATCATCATGCGGTCGCCGAACAGCTGCGTCGCAAGGCGCACATAGGGTGTCTCACCGCAACCGGCGCAGGCGCCGGAAAACTCGAGCAGTGGACGTTCAAACTGACTGCCCTTGACCGTCGTCTTGTTCATGGGATTTTCTTTCCTGGAAAGCGACTGCGCGAAAGTCCAATGCTCGGCTTCCAGCATATGCTCTTCTAAGGGCTCCATGACGAGCGCTTTTTCTTTGGCGGGGCAGACCTGCGCGCAGGATCCGCAACCCGTGCAATCCAAAGCGGAGATCTGGATTCTAAAGCCGTACTGACTGTAGGGCTTATTACCCGGAACACTCACAAATGTCTCAGGGGCTCGCTCCTGTTCCTCTTCTGTCAAAAGGAAGGGGCGGATGACCGCGTGCGGGCAAACATAGGCGCACTGATTACACTGGATGCAGTTATCGGGGATCCACTTCGGCACATTGACCGCGATCCCGCGTTTTTCATACTGAGCCGTCGCCGGCGGCAAGGTGCCGTCGACATAGTCCATGAAGACTGACACCGGGAGGCTGTCGCCTTCCTGGCGGTTCATCACGTCGGCGATGTCGCTGATGAAGCGGGGAACATCCCGGAGCGCCACAGGCGCGTCCTTGGCATTGCACCAGCTTTCGGGGACCTCCACTTCTTCCACTTGTTCAATACCGGCGTCCACCGCGCGGTAGTTCATATTGACAATGTCCTCACCCTTGTCGCCGTAGGATCGGACGATGGCTTCCTTCATGTATTTCACCGCCTCATCGACCGGGATGACTTCGGTGATCTTGAAAAATGCTGCCTGGCAGATCGTATTGATTCTGTTGCCAAGACCGATGGACTCCGCTAAATGGATCGCGTTGATCGTGTAGAGTCGGATGTCATTTTCCGCTAAATAACGTTTGACCTGGCCGGGGAGGAATTCTTCTAATTCTTCCTTCGGACGCGTCGTGTTCAACAGAAAGGAACCACCCTTTTTCAACACGGACAGCATGTCATATTTTGTGAGGTAGGCCTGGTTGTGACAGGCGACAAAGTCGGCGCTGTCAACCAGGTAAGGGGCCCTGATCGGCGAATGTCCGAAACGCAGGTCGGAGATGGTCACGCCGCCTGATTTCTTTGAGTCGTAAGAAAAGTAGGCTTGCGCGTACATGGAGGTGTGGTCACCGATGATCTTGATGGAGTTCTGGTTAGCCCCCACCGTACCGTCGGAGCCAAGGCCCCAAAAGCGCGCCGCGATCATGCCCTTAGGGGACACGTCGATCGGTTCTGTCACCGGAAGCGACAGATGCGTCACATCGTCTTCAATGCCGATGGTGAAGCGCGGCTTTAAGCGCTCACCCGCCAGCATGTCGTAAACGGCCTTAATCTGGCCCGGGGTGGTATCTTTCGATCCCAAGCCGTAACGTCCGCCCGATACGACGACGGGGCGGTCGGCACAGGATACCGCGGAGACCACATCGAGGAACAGCGGTTCGCCCTGGGCGCCCGGTTCTTTCACGCGGTCTAAGACGGCTATTTTTCGGACCGTCTCGGGGATGGCCGAAAGCAGCCGTTCAGCGGAGAAAGGACGGAACAGATGCACATGCACCGCGCCTGTCTTTCTTCCCTGACAGTTAAGATAATCCACGGTCTCACAGATTGTGTCGTACACAGAACCCATGCAAATGATGATCTCTTCCGCTTCCGGGTCTCCGTGATACACAAAGGGTTTATATTCGCGGCCCGTGAGGCGGCTCATCTCGTCCATATAATGTTCCACAATGTCAGGCAGGGCGTCATAGTATTGGTTTGACGCCTCCTTCATCTGGAAGAAAATATCGGGGTTTTGCGCGGAGCCTCTAAGACAGGGCTCGTTCGGCGTCAGACCTCTTTTTCGGAAAGCATTGACCGCGTCCATGTCAAGCATTTTGGCCAAGTCTTCATACTCGAGCCGCTCAATTTTCTGGTATTCATGCGAGGTGCGGAAACCGTCAAAGAAATGCATGAAGGGCACGCGTCCCTTGATGGCCGCAAGGTGCGCCACCGCGCCCAAGTCCATGGCTGACTGCACACCGTATGAGGCAAGGATCGCAAAGCCTGTCTGGCGCGCGGCCATGACATCGCTGTGATCACCGAAGATAGACAGCGCGTGGCCTGCGATGGCGCGGGCCGTCACATGAAACACGGCCGGCAGGAGTTCGCCCGCCATCTTATACATATTGGGGATCATGAGCAGGAGTCCCTGTGACGCCGTGTAGGTCGTGGTCAGCGCCCCCGTCGCGAGCGATCCGTGGACTACGCCGGCCGCGCCTCCCTCGGACTGCATTTCAATCACCTGGACACTTTGACCGAAGAGGTTTTTCCTCCCCTGCTGAGCCCACTGGTCAACACTGTCAGCCATGCCCGATGAAGGCGTAATCGGATAAATACCGGCCACCTCCGTGAAGGCGTAAGACGCGTATGCCGCGGCGGTATTGCCATCCATCGTCACGTAATTTTTGTTGTTTGTCATTCTAATCTCCCTATGTGTTATGGGCCACATTGCCCGGGTCAAAATAGTATAGCATGATCCCTTTATTTCACTTGTCGATCCACAAAGATTTACCGGTCATCTCCGAAGGCGTATCAAGCCCCAAAATAGCCAGCATCGTCGGTGCGAGATCGGCCAAACGGCCATCTATCAACCGACCCTTTTCAAGGCCCGCGCCGATCAGTTTCACAGGATTGGTCGTATGCGCCGTCAAGGGGCCGTCGTTTTGGTGATCGATCATGGCCTCCAGGTTCCCGTGGTCGGCGGTAATGAGTGCGACCCCACCTTTTTTAAGCAGCGCTTTTACAATTTTCCCCACCGAATCATCCACCGTCTCCATGGCCTTGACCGCCGCGTCAAACCGGCCCGTATGGCCGACCATGTCGCCGTTGGCAAAGTTCAGGATGATAACGTCAAAGGATTTATTCTCGATCGCGTCTAACAGGCGCCGGGTCACCTCCGGCGCGCTCATCTCTGGCTGCTGGTCATAGGTGGGCACTGAAGGCGAGGGCACTAAAATGCGCTCTTCCCCTCGAAAAGCCTCTTCACGCCCTCCGTTGAAAAAGAAGGTCACATGCGCATATTTTTCAGTCTCCGCGATGCGAAGCTGTGTCATACCGGCATTTTGAATCACCTCGCCGAAAATACCTGTCAATTTTTCAGGCGGATAAGCGGTCGAGTAATCGTTAAAGGCCTCAAAGTCGGCGCTGTACTCCGCCATCCCCACATAAGTCAAACCGAGCGGAGACTTCACGACGGGAAAGTGATTGAACTCCGGCTGGCATAAGGCGCGTGTCATCTCACGGGCGCGATCCGGCCTGAAATTGAAAAAGATAAAGCTGTCCCCTTCTTTCACCGGCGCGACGGGCGTGCCGTCTTCATTTGTGATAAGTACGGGCAGGATGAACTCGTCGGTGACACCTTCCTCGTACGATTCTTCTATCGCTTCTCTAGGATTGACGGCTCTTTTACCTTCAAAGTTTTCAGCCGTCAAAGCGCGGTAGGCTTTTTC
>DIRK01000039.1:5828-7368 GCA_002427535.1 Mageeibacillus sp. UBA5438
GCCCCAGCCCCACCTGATCCATATGTTGAATCAGGTGATCGAGGTAGCCCGCGCCTGATTTAGGCGGTGTGTCGCGGCCATCGAAAATGGCATGGACTGCAAGCGATGTCACATGGTTTTTTTTGGCCATGTCGATCAGCGCGAACACATGGGTCAAGTGGCTGTGCACGCCGCCGTCGGACAAAAGCCCCGCAAGATGAAGCGTAGTTCCCTTATCCGCCGCGTTTCGCATGGCGTGCAATAACGCCTCATTGTCAAAAAATGAACCGTCTTCGATGGCATTGCTGATCCTCAAAAGATCCTGGTAAACAATGCGTCCCGCCCCGATATTCGTGTGCCCCACCTCAGAATTTCCCATCTGGCCTTCAGGCAGACCGACATCGCGGCCGCTCGTGCGAATAACAGAGGAGGGCCAGTCTTTTTCCAGCGCGTCCAGGTTGGGTGTCTTAGCCGCCAAGACGGCATTGCCTTCTGTTTCTTCTGAGATGCCCCATCCGTCAAGGATGAGGAGGGCCACAGGGCCTTTCGGTTTTTGGGTCATTTATTTTACCTCAGCGATCAGGCCGAATGCTTCGATATCGAGCGAAGCGCCGCCCACAAGACCGCCGTCCACATGCTTTTGATTGAAGAGCCCTTGGGCGTTTCCTTCATTAATCGATCCGCCGTACAAAATCTTGACAATCGATGCTTCCTCGCCGTACATGCCCGCTAAGAGTTCTGACACAAAGGCACAGGCTTCTTCGGCCTGCCGATCAGTCGCTGTATCGCCTGTACCGATGGCCCAAACGGGTTCATAGGCCACCATGATCTGGCAAAGAGAGCTGGGCTTCACATCCGCAAAAGCCGCTTTGACCTGCTGTTCAAGTACTTTTTCGGTGTCATTATTCCGGCGCTCTTCTTTTGTTTCGCCCACACAGACAATCGGGCGCACGCCCCAGGAAAGCGCCGCTTTCAGTTTGCGATTTACCCCTTCGTCTGTCTCACAGAACAACTGACGGCGTTCGCTGTGCCCAATCAAGACATAAGGCACGTGCATCTCGGCGAGCATTTTCATGGATATTTCACCTGTGAAGGCACCCTTGTCTTCGTCATAGGCATTTTGCGCCGCGACATGAACGGGCGTTCCGGCCGTTCTTTCGACGGCCAAGGAAAGCACCGTATTCGGTACGGAGACGATGACGCGTGAATCAACATTTTTCACGCGAAGGATGAGCTTGTCGAGGAAGCTTTCCGCTTCAGAGGGGACGCCGAGATTCATTTTCCAGTTCCCGGCCGCCACAAGTGAGCGCGGATCACGGTCCAGAAGGCAGTCGATGCCGGGCAAGACTTTGCCCTCCAAGAATTCTAAGGACGCGCCGCCGCCTGTGGAGATATGGGTCATTTTGTCGGCATAGCCCAGTTGTTCGATCGCCGCGGCGGAGTCCCCGCCCCCGATAATCGAGATGATGTCAGCCTCCGCGATGGCGCGGGCGAGTTCCCGCGTGCCGCGGCTAAAGGCTTCAAATTCAAACACGCCGACAGGGCCGTTCCAGACCACCGT
>DIRK01000039.1:7595-12527 GCA_002427535.1 Mageeibacillus sp. UBA5438
CCCATCATGTCATCAGGGATCTTGTCCGAGTCCACGATGACCGGCACGGCGTCCGCCGCGTAGCGGTCGGCGACCGTGGTGTCGACAGGAAGCACAAAATTGACGCCCTTCTCTTCGGCTAAGGCCATCAGTTCACGCGCCAGGTCGAGCTTGTCTGTCTCACAAAGCGAGGTACCCACTGGCCAGCCCTTGGCGGCCTGAAAGGTGTAAGCCATCCCGCCTCCGATGAGGAGGTTGTCGACGTTGTCAATCAGGTTACGGATGACGCCGATTTTGTCAAAGACTTTGGCACCTCCCAATACGGCAGTGAGGGGGCGTTTGGGTCGGCCGACGGCGCGGCCGAGCATCTCCAGTTCGCGGTTAATGGTATAACCTGCAACGGCGGGCAAAAATGACGCGACGCCTGCCGTGGAGGCATGCGCGCGGTGAACGGCGCCAAAGGCATCGCTCGCGTATAGGTCGGCCATGGCACTCAGAGCCTTGGCAAATTCCGGTTTATTTTTCGTTTCCTCTTTGTGGAAACGGACGTTTTCCAATAAAAGGATTTCTCCGTCTTTTAAAGCCTTCGCTTTATCTTGCGCGTCCTCTCCGATGACATCTTTTGCCATGATGACCGGTTTTTCGAGCAATTCCGATAGACGTTTGGCTACAGGCTTCAGTGAAAGCTTATCGTCGAAACCCTGGGGTCTCCCCAGATGAGACACGATGATGAGGCGCGCGCCCCGTTCGACAAGCGCACGGATTGTCGGCAAGGCCGCTTTTATCCTTCTGTCGTCTGTGATTTCGTTTGTACTTTTATCAAGCGGGACATTGAATTCCGCGCGTAGAAGGACTCGCTTACCCTTCACCTCGACATCGTCAATTGTTTTCTTATCATAAATAATCATCAATAACCGTACCTGTCTTTTCGGACCACTTTCTAAGAAAGCAAGCCGAAGTTTATTGCAACTACAGAGTATAACCTATGAGGGCCCATTTTTGTACCAGGATCCGCGATACATTGGCGCATGCTGGTCATCACGGCCGTGGCTGTCAGAACCCGCGGTGCAAATCAAAGATAATTTTTCACACAGTTTTCGCATCAGCAACCTTTCTTGGGGCGACGCGCCACCGTGGTCACATTCAAGCCCATGGATGCCGGCCTTTTTTAAGGTCAAAAAACGGGCCATCAGGGTCTGTTCCACATCCTCTTTTGACAAGCGCTCGTGATCGCACCAGCCGTATTCTTGCGGGTGGGCCAGTACACTGACGCCGTTTGACGCCGTGATCACCCGGATCACTTCCTTAGCGCTGTGGCGTTCGCGATAAACAAAGGCCGGTCGCCCTTCCCCTAAGAGCTTTTGGAAAGCTTCTGTGATGGATGAAAAGGCGCCGTGTTCGACAAGCCAGAGTGCCATATGCACCCGACCCGGCAAGGTTTTTTCCCCGCCGTAGCGTGACAGATCCTCATAGCGGACGTCGTAGCCGAGTTCATTTAAGCGCTTGATCATCGCCTCATTACGTTGTTGCCGCTCCCGCACCTGACGTGCCAAATAACGCTTCAAAATGAGCGGCTGATCTTCTGTGAAATAACCTAAGATATGCACTTCCCGGCCTTCAAAGCGGGCCGACATTTCGACGCCCGGAATAAAACGAATATCGCTTTTCGCGTTCAACCGTGACAGCGCCTTCCGGACATAAGGGACGCCGTCAATGTTGTCATGGTCGGTAAGTGAAAAGGCTTGGAGCCCATTTTCTAAGACCGAACGGACAAGTTCTTCGGCTGTCTGAGCGCCGTCTGAAAAACAAGAATGCAAATGAAAATCGACCCCTCCCCTCCTGGAGGCTTCGTCGAGAAACAAAGACAGACCAAAGGGCGTCATATCTTCATTCATGGCGCACTACTTTCCTTCTTTTGACGGCCCTTCCACCTTCTCAGAGATGAAATAACGTGGCCGCGCTTTCACCTCCCGGAAAAGACTGTCAATGTACATGCCGATGAGGCCGAGGCTGATGAGGATGATGCTTCCTATCAGGAGCTGGAGCAAGATGACCGTCGTAAAGCCGGTGGCCGCCACCCCGCGGATGTAGTTTACCAAGGTCTGAATGGCCAAAATGAAAAAGATAAAAAGAAAGAGGGTCCCCATACTGCTGATCAGCATGAGGGGCCTTGATGAAAAGCCTGTCAAAGCGTTGAGTGAAAGGCGAAATAGTTTTCGAAATCCCCACTTGCTTTTGCCAACGGCACGCGCATCCACCTGGAAGTAGAAATGAGTCCGCCGAAAACCCATCCACACCGACAGCGCCCTGAAAAAGGTCTCCCTTTCGGGGATGGTCTTCCAATAGTCAACCACCTTACGGTCTAGGAGCTTAAAATCAGAGGCGTCTTTGAGTTGGATACCTGACATCCTGCGAAAAATAAAGTAGAACAAATTGGCGGCTACACGTGATAGAAAATGCGCGTCTTGACGCTTTTCTTTCACGCCTTCCACCACCTCATAGCCCTCTTGCCACAGCCGGATCATTTCGGGGATATAGCGCGGCGGATGCTGCAGGTCGCCGTCCATGACGATGACCGCTTCACCCTTGGCCTCGTCAAGGCCCGCGCAGATGGCCGCTTCCTTGCCGAAGTTGCGCGAGAACCTGAGTAGCCGAATATGTTCGTGGGTCACTGAATAAGAGAGAAGTTCTTCCCAGGTTGCGTCGGAGGAACCGTCGTCGACCGCGAGTATCTCGAAACGGATATCTTCCTTTTGAAGCACGCCGTCGATCACTTCAAGTGAGTGTTGAACCTGTCCCGCCTCGTTGTAAAACGGCACAATGACGGATACAAACGCATTACTTGCCATGGTCGGCGCCTCCTCATACTAAAAATGGACGCAGTATCAGGCTGCGTCCATTTCAATTGTTATCGCAACACTGACTTTCTGCTAATCGAGCACGCGATTGACGCGGGCGGCCAACGGATAGGTCATAAGATTATCAATCACCGTGCCTCGTCCGCTCACCGCGTGAACCATCTGATTATTGCCGATGTAAATGCCGACATGGTGGTACCCGTATCCGCGGCTGAAGAAAATGAGATCGCCGGGCAGCAAGTTCGAAAAGTCGCGTCCTGAGAACGATATCTTGGTGCCAAGCTGTCTTGCCTGCGGGTCGGATCCGTGCGGAATGTTCTTATAGCCGATGGCCTCAAAGGTGTATTTGACAAGCCCCGAGCAGTCAAAGGCGCTCATTGTTTTGCCGCCGAGACGGTAAGGCGTGCCAACCGCTGACCGCGCGATATCGACGACGCGCTGTCTCAAGGTTGAGTTCGCGTTACCTGAACTCCCGCTGCCGCTACTGCTACTGCCACTACCACTTCCGCCTCCACCTGTCTGGGCGGCCGGTTTTTTCGTTGAAATCAAATCGTTTGAAATATAACCCGACTTGCCCGCTGAAGTCTTGATCATGGTCCAGGAAGCGCCTGTGGCCACACGGGTCAACGACTCACCATATCGCGTCACCACAACAACCGAACTGCTCGTATTCGGCTGCGAACGGATATTGGCCGCACCCGTCGTGACGTAGAGCGTGCCGGATGCGCGCTGGAAACCCTCGGGTGGCGGCGTAACGTTGGTCAAAAGATCACTGCGGATAAAGCCGACCGATCCGTCTGACAGTTTGACTTTCGACCATGTGTCGTTCGCTTCAAGTTCGGTGACAGACTGGTCACGATCCAGACGCTTGACCACGGAAGCATCGGTCGTCGGTGAACTTCTGACATTCACAGAATTTGTGTCGATGTAAAGGGTCCGGTTCGTTCTGACAAAGGGATTCGCCGGCGCTTTTTCTCTTAAAAGATGGTTGAACACATAGGCGACCACACCGCCTTCGGTCCGAATCTTAGACCAGCCGCCATTATCGGAAATCTGGTACACGCGGTCATCCATAAAGGCGGCGCCGATGATCTCCGCATCTGTCGACGGCGATTCACGCAGATTCGCCTCCTCTGTATCGACATACATGAAGCGACCAACTTCAAGTTCTGTAATTTCATTTTCCGGCTTTGTGGACCCGAAAAGATCGTTATGCATAAAGCCGTTCAGGCCGTGTTCCGTTCGGATCTTAGACCAGCCGTCAGCCAATTCAAGCACCCGGACAGTCATGCCGCGGAGGGCAAAACCTTCGACTTCATACGTAGTTCCAGGACCGCTGCGTACGTAGACCTGTCGGTTCTGCACGTAATATGTCTCCCCTATCTGAGGGAGAAAGAACGGAGAATCCGCGACAAGGGCTGTCTTGATATAGCCCTTCTCACCGCGTTTATTTTGCACCTCGGTCCATTCGCCGGATAACCCTATTTTGAGCACAATGTCATTTAGTTGGGGCTCAAGGATCACTTCACTTGACGAGCTGGGATCCGCGTGAATCGCGGCAGGCACGGACACCACATACAGCTTCGTAAAAACTTCAATCTCCGGATCGTCCCCTTCGACATCTTCCGGATCGGTCTCGCGCAATTCTGACGGTTCTTCCATGGGAACCGTGGGTTCTGTGGCATCCACGATGACGATTTCAGGTTCGGTGTCACCCTGCTCATCTACTTCGAGCGGGATCGGATGGTCGCGGTCAATAAGTCCGCCCTGTGCCTCCAGGCCTGACTGATCCATGAGGGGTACTTCAACTTGTTGTATGGAGGCAATTTTAACGATAAAAACGGTGATAACTAGGACAAATACAAGGACAGGAACGCTGTAAAATAAAAATCGACCCCGTGCGCCTGCCGTGATTCGACGGCGCTTGCGGACGTTCGGTCTGCGGTGTTTCACCTCTTTGACCGTACGGTCCAT
Source organism: Mageeibacillus sp. UBA5438 (assembly GCA_002427535.1). Taxonomy (GTDB): domain Bacteria; phylum Bacillota; class Clostridia; order Saccharofermentanales; family DTU023; genus UBA4923. The sequence continues at coordinate 12,407 of DIRK01000039.1, forward strand.
GGTATCTAAATGCTCGTTCTCTATCGGAGTCTCAGTAGACATCTAAAGCTTCCTTCCCACACCAGAAACAGCCAAATGGAATATCCGGCTTGCGGTCATTATAGCATCGCTAAAAAATCGG
>DIRK01000045.1:0-10643 GCA_002427535.1 Mageeibacillus sp. UBA5438
CCCCTCTTCGATGAGTGCCTCCATTGTCCCCTTGATCCGCCGCATCCCATGGCGGCCTTGAAGGGGTAACTGGCGAATTAGGGGCGCAGCATCCTTTGTCAACTCGACTAAAAGGGCGCCTTTTTTCTGATTCACTTCCGAAAACGAATAATAAAGCGGCGATCCGGCGTAATGAATAGGACCTGCTCCGACCTTTTGACGCCCGTGCAGATGACCTAAGGCGACATAATCAAAGCCTTCGAAAATGGAGGCGTCGATCGTGTCGACGGTCCCGACCTGCAGCACTTCTGAGTCCGAGCGAAGCGGATCCTGGCCGTAAGCTGTGACAAATTGGTGCGCGATGAGCACATGGCGGCCTGAAGATTTATCGATCGTTGACAGGGCCGAGGCGACCGCGTCCGATACCGATTCGACGTCGGGGAAATAACCCCGCGCATCCGACGGGCGGATGAAAGGTAACAGATGAAAGTGTACGGTTCCCTCTTCATCAGCCAAGCTGACCTTGTCCACGGTCCCTTTGAAATTGCCGGCCACGTGTAATCCATGGGCTTTGAAAAAGGCCCCCCCAAAGCTTAGGCGTTCGCCGGAATCATGGTTCCCCGCGATGAGTAGAACCGATATGTCAAGCTGGGACACACGGATGAGAAAATCTTCTAAGAGTGTAATGGCTTCTATCGAGGGAATCGTCTTATCATACACATCGCCCGCGATGACGAGTGCATTGGGGCGCTCCTCTTCACATAGGGAGAGGACGGCGTCAAGCATGACGCGCTGGTCCTCGATCATGGAAAATTCATGGACGCGCTTTCCCAAATGCAAGTCGGCGATGTGGATAAATCTCAAAGTGAACCCTCCAAAAAGCGCCGAAGATCCGGCAATTCCTCTACTGCTTGCTCATGACCCGCAATGTACTGGTCGAGCAGTTTCTCTCGGTCACGGTCCATCATGGTGAGATCGAGTTTATCGGGGTAAAAGACATAGGCCTGTCCTTCGCTTTCAAGCTTTTCGATGGTCTCCATCGTTTCATTGTAGCGAAGATGGCGCGTCAAGAGCGCCTCCTTTTCCACCGGATGCCGGTCGAGCACGCGGTTCATGAGGCGGATCTGCGGGACGGGTTCGAGACGATAACCGCGCTCGCGGGTCATCACGAAAACAAAGCGGCGATAGCCGTCTTCTAACGCGGCATCGAGCGCGATGCCGGAATCAAGGCCGCCATCGATATAAATTTCCCCGTCAATTTCTGTTTCGGGCATAAGATAAGGTACCGTCGAGGAGGCGCGCACCCTCACGGTCAAATCCTCAATCGTCTTGTAATCTTCTTTACGCCAGTACACCATCCCGCCCTCATAGCGGCGAAAGGCCCCAATCACACATTCGGCCTCGTTTTTTATGAAGGTGTCAAAGTCAAAGGGCAACGGTCCGTCTTCCAGCGGCATCTTGGAATAGATGTAGTCGACGTTGAAGTAACCTTCACCCCGCATCCAGGTCGTAATATCGCCAAAGGCCCGATCAAGCACCACGTCCGTGAAAGAGCGTCTGGCACGCACCGGATCCCGAGACAGATAGTTCACCGCGTGCGAGGAACCCGCCGATATGCCTGCCATATAATCAAAATAGATCCCATGCTCTAAAAGCATGGTGACAAAGCCCGCCGTGTAACAGGCGCGCATACCGCCGCCTTCGAAAATAAGGGCGACATCGTGCACATTACTCTTCATAGGGCATATTCCTCCCATACCCTGGGACTATGTTCGTCCCGGAATGTATACAGCCGGGCGAGGACCACCAGGCGGTAAAAGGGAAGGCCAAAGCCGAGGGCGTGTTGCCAAAGGGAAAAACTGCGTTTGAACGCCATTTTGTATGACAAGCGCCCGCCTGTTTCATCGGTGATCTTAAGACGGAAGAGGGCTTTTCCCGGCGTTGTTTTAAAACAATGGATCATGAAGGGTTCAATGAGCGCCATCAGGGCCGCTGCGACGAACTGTTCGATCAGCAAGATAAAAAGACTATGCTGTTTGGCATCGACTAAATAGCGAGCCGTGAGAAGGTAGCACGGAATGAGATAACCGAGAAAATCAAAAAGGCGCGCCGCAAAGCGCCGCCACAACAAGAGTGTTTCTTCCTTTTGTCTTCTTACCTCTATCATCATCTGGTCCTCAGCACTACTTAATTATACAATGACAGCGCATTTATTGCCCAAAATAGGGACATCACCCTATCAGGGGGGATGCCTCTTTCGTATGATAAAATACAGTCAATTGCCGACAAAGGCACTCTTTTTGTGCCTTCAATCTGACTGGCGCAGCATTATTTTTTGGGATTGGGATCAAGGACGATGAAACGAACAAACTATTGCGGATTATTCTCGGAGCAAGATATTGGAGAAGAGACAATTGCAGAGGGGTGGGTGGAGACAAAACGCGACATGGGAGGCGTGATCTTTATCGATCTCGTCGACCGTGAAGGTCCCCTGCAGGTAGTATTTAATCCCGAGTACACGAATATTGAAGCTTTCCGTTTAGCGGAACGCGCCCGCAACCAGTCGGTGCTACGCGTGAAGGGCGTCACGCATCGGCGCGACGATGAGACGGTGAACCCAAAAATCAAAACGGGGACGGTTGAACTGCGCGTCACAGATGCGGAACTGCTCTCTGATTGTGCGGCCCTTCCTTTCGATCCCTCGATGGCCGATAATGTGCGCGAAGATTTGAGACTGCAATATCGTTTTCTCGACCTTCGCCGGCCGCGCCTGCGCGACAATCTCCGCTTTCGTCATGAGGTGACCCGCGCGATCCGTCACTTTTTAGATGAAGCAGACTTTGTCGATGTCGAAACCCCTATTTTGACTAAAAGCACACCGGAAGGCGCACGCGATTACCTTGTTCCGAGCCGTGTACACCCCGGATCTTTCTATGCTTTACCCCAGTCGCCACAGCTTTTTAAACAGCTGCTCATGGTCTCAGGCTTCGATCGCTACTACCAGATTGCGCGCTGTTTTCGAGACGAGGATCTTCGAGCGGATCGCCAACCGGAGTTCACGCAGCTCGACCTTGAGATGTCCTTTGTTGAAAAAGAGGATGTGTTACAGCTTTTAGAATCGCTTTTTCGTGCCGTCTTAAAAGACGTCAAAGGGATTGAGTTTGAAGAGGATTTCCCCCGATTCACCTGGGAAGAAGCCATGGACCTTTACGGCAGTGACAAGCCGGATCTGCGCTTTGGACTCCCCGTCGTGGACATCACGGACATCGCGGGGAAGACGGGCTTTTCGGTGTTTCGAAAAGTGGTCGAAAATGGCGGCGTGGTGCGAGCGATCAATGTACCCGGCCAAGCAGATTTCACACGCGCCACCATCGAGGAGCTGACGGAGTTCTCCGTCTCTGAAGGGGCGGCCGGTATGGCCTGGATCGCCTGGAGACCTTCAGGTGAGATCTATTCTATTTTGACTAAATTTATCGATGAAGACGCGATGGCCGAGATTTTGGAGCGTGTGGGTGCCACACCCGGTGACTTCATCTTGTTTTCCGCGGATTCATTGCCCGTCTCGCGCCGTGTTACAGGCGCGCTGCGCTTAAAGCTCGGCGAGATGCTCAACCTTCGCGATCCAAAACAGTTTGCCTTCGCGATTGTCACCGACTTTCCGATGTTCGAGTACTCAGAAGAAGAAAATCGTTACGTCGCCCAACACCATCCCTTCACGATGCCATTTAAAGAGGATCTCCCCTATTTGGAAAGCGATCCCGTGCGTGTCCGCTCAGAGGCCTACGACTTTGTCCTGAATGGCACGGAACTTGGCTCGGGCAGCATCAGGATCCATCGGGATGACATCCAGATACAGGTCTTCCGTGCCCTGGGCTTGAAGGACAGAGAAATCGAGGATCGCTTCGGTTTCATGTTGAATGCTTTCCGTTACGGCGCTCCGCCGCATGGCGGCTTTGCCTTTGGTCTGGACCGGCTCGTCATGATCCTTGCGGGTGAACAGTCGCTTCGCGATGTCATTGCCTTTCCGAAAATCAAGGACGCTTCCTGCCCCATGACCCAGGCTCCTTCCACGGTAGATGCCGATCAGCTTGTGCCGCTTGGGATCTGCCTCACCGAAAGCGTCGCCATGGCCGAAGAAGAACATGCCAAACCGGAGACAAAACGGGAGCGTGTAGTAAAGCTTGATTTGGAAAAGCTAGAAGGCCAGGCAAAGCTGTCACTTACAAAGGCAGAAGAAGCGCAAACAAAAGCGCAACTTTATGAACTCATCGATTTTGCAAATGCGCTCCACGTGATCGACACGGAAGGTGTCCCCCCGATGTTCAGCCCTTCGGACGCCCGCAATATTTACTTAACAGAGCGCGATGAACCGCGATTTACAGTGGATGATGCACTTCAAAACGCCCCCGAAAAGCGCGATGGATTTTTCTTCGTGCCGCCGGTCGTAGAATAAGGAAGTTTGTATATGGATTACAGATCGATGGAATTAAAAGAGATCGGCCAAGCCCTGCGCGATAAAGCTTTTTCGTCGCGTGAGTTGACGGAGGCCGTATTCGAGACAATTGACGCGCAAGAGGAGACGATCGGCGCTTACATTACCTTGACGCGTGAGCGGGCGCTTCGTTTGGCCGACGACGCCGATAAGCGCCTTCAAGCATCTGAAGATCTCCCCCCGCTTTGTGGCATTCCGGGTGCCCTGAAGGATAATATCGCGGTGTCGGGCGAGCGGACGACCAACGCTTCACGCATGCTGGAGCATTTTGTCCCGCCTTATGACGCTTATATCTGGCGCCTGCTTGAACAACAGGGCATGGTCTTAACCGGCAAGACGAATATGGATGAATTTGCCATGGGGCATTCCACAGAAACCTCGGCCTTTCATCCGACGCGCAATCCCTACGATACAACACGTGTCCCGGGCGGAAGCTCGGGGGGGGCTGCCGCGGCGGTGGCCTCCGGGGAGGCTTGTTTTTCCATCGGGACGGATACAGGCGGATCGATCCGGCAACCCGCGGCGCTTTGCGGCCTGGTCGGTATGCGGCCGACCTACGGCCTTGTGTCAAGACGGGGAATCACTGCTTTTTCCTCCTCGCTCGATCAGGCGGGGCCCATGACGCGCAGTGTGCGTGACAATGCGCTACTTTTAGATGTCATCGCCCAAAAGGATCCTAAAGATGTGCACAGTGTCACCTTTAGGGGCATGTCCTATACGGAGTCAATCTCAGAAAACTTCGGCCGGCCGGTGATCGGGTGGCCCGAATCGTATTTTGACTCAGGCGATCTCAACCCTGAAGTACGCCGGTTGTTGGAACAGGCGCTTTCCTTCTATGAATCAGCCGGCGCGAAGATTGTCCCGGTGGACTTGAAAACACTCGATGCTTCACTTGCGGCCTACTATATTATTTCAAGCGCGGAGGGTTTTGCCTCCATGAATCGCTACGACGGTGTCCACTACGGGCGCCGAGCTGAGGATATTGAGACCATCGAAGAGATGTACATTAAGTCAAGGACACAAGCGCTGGGGCCTGAGGTCAAACAGCGCATTTTGCTTGGCTGCTTTGCTTTGTCAGAGGAACATTACCAGGATTACTACATGAAGGCCGCGCAGGCCCGCTCGCTTGTCACGGAGGAATTTGAGCGTGTATTTGGTAGCTGTGACGCCATCCTGACGCCTGTGACGGCGACGGCGGCCTGGCCGCTTGGCAGCTTGCCCGAAGAAGCGGGAGGCGGCAAGTACTCCAATGACCGTTTCACCCTGCCCGCGTCCCTTGCCGGTATGCCGGCGCTCTCCGTGCCTATTGGCCTGAACAAAGAGGGTTTACCGGTTGCCATGCAATTGATGGGTGCGCGTTTTTCGGAAGGGCTGCTCTACCGTTTAGCGGCGCGCTTTGAGGATGAGCACGGCCTTCTGCCGACACCTGAGGAGGTGGCACGATGAGTATTCATGACTATGAATGTGTGATCGGTCTTGAGGTCCATATTGAATTGAAGACAAAACATAAATTGTTTTGTGAATGCGATACGACGTTTGGCGCGGTACCGAACTCTCAGGTCTGCCCTGTGTGCCTTGCGATGCCCGGTGCTTTGCCGGCTTTGAATCGTGAGGTTGTTGAGTTTGCGATCCGAGCCGGCATCGCGACCCATTGCACGATTGAGCCCTGGTCTCGTTTTGACCGGAAAAACTACTTTTATCCCGATTTGCCGAAGGCTTACCAGGTGACCCAAAATTTCTTTCCCATCTGTACGGATGGTTATGTTGAGATTGTGGTCGGTGAGGATGTCAAGAGGATCCGCCTGGAGCGCATCCATATTGAAGAGGATGCGGGGAAATTGATCCACCAGGATGAGGGGACCTTGATTGACTGCAATCGTTGCGGGGTCCCCTTGATTGAGGTGGTGTCTAAGCCGGATATGAGAAGCGCGGAAGAAGCAGTGGCTTATTTAAGAAAGCTTCGCGCCATGGCTCGCTACACTGGGATCTCGGATGGGAAGATGAATGAGGGTTCGCTTCGTTGCGATGTCAATATTTCGATCCGAAAGAAGGGTGAGGACGCTTTGGGCACCCGCGTTGAATTGAAGAATTTGAACTCTTTTAACTTTATCGCGAAGGCGATTGAAAGCGAATTTAAGCGCCAGGTCGCGGTCCTTGAAGAAGGCGGCTCGCTTGTCCAAGAGACGCGGCGCTACGATGAGAAAACAAACCAGACCTATGCCATGCGTGAGAAGCAGGAGGCGGCCGACTACCGCTATTTCCCCGAGCCGGATCTTGTTCCGGTTGAGGTGACAGAGGCTGAGGTCGACTTGATCCGCTCCACGATTCCGCGCCTTGCGGATGAGCGCAAGGCGGAATACATCAAGGCCTACGGTTTGTCTGACTATGAGGCGGAGCGCCTGACGGATGATAAGGAACTATCGGATTTCTTTGAAAAGGCCGTTCAGGTCACGGAGCATCCGAAGACGCTTGTCAACCTGATCCTGGCGGACGTGGCTCCGCTTTATACGGAGGACACGGTGGACGATCTTTTGAATCCGGTGAGTCTGGGTCAGTTAACAAACCTTGTTGCCTGTGAGGACATCAACAGTAATACGGCGCGCAAGGTGTTGAAGGCTCTGATGGAGGATGACTTTGATCCTGAAAGCTATGTGAAAGAACATGAGCTTGCGCAGATTAATGACCGTGAAGCTTTAGAAGGAGCGGTCAAGCTCGCTGTGGCTTCGAATGAAAAGGCGGTCAAGGATTTTCGAAACGGAAAAGAGAGCGCCATGCGCTCTCTTATCGGACGCGTGATGAAGGAAACACAGGGCCGCGCCAACCCCATCTTGGCGGAGACGATGCTCCGCGAAGCGATATCAGTAGATTAGTTTTTCCATAACGTCTGCGTCGAAGGACAAAAGGAGCGCCGAGGCAAGTTCAACGGCCGCTTCTACATCTGAAAGACGCGCCCAGCCGTAATGGGTATGAATGTAGCGTACGGGCATCCCGATGACGATGGTGGGGATGCCTTTTCCTTCTGTGTGGATCAGGCCGCCGTTGGTGCCTCCCCCGCTTCGTACGCCTTCTTGTACCGCGATGCCTCGCTCACGCGCGAGATTTAATGCGTAGCGTTGAAATCCCGGATGGGTCACCATGGAGCGGTCGATGTGGCGGAGCATGGGCCCTTTGCCTAAAACAGTCTGTTGCTGATCTTTGGGCGCGAAGTTGTCGTCCGCGGGCGTGCCTTCAAAGACGATGGCAAGATCGGCTTCAATCTGTCTTGCTGTGACAGCGGCGCCCCTGCCTCCGATTTCTTCTTGGACTGAGTATGCGGCGACGACGTCGACTGCTAGATCTTCTCCTTTGAGTGTTCTTAGGGTTTCGGTCATGGCCGCGCAGCCGAGGCGGCAGTCAAAGGCTTTGCCTAATAGCAGGTCTTTTGCTTCGTCGTGGTAAAAACGAACATCCGGCACGACGGGCGCGGCCAGTTCGATGCCAAAATGCGCTTCGACTTCTTCTTTCGATCCGGCGCCGACATCGAGCTCGATCTGTTCCATGGTGACGCCCTGTTTTTTCTCTGCCTCGGTTAAATAATGGGGGGGCTTACTGGACGCGATGGCGGGGATCCAATGGCCTTCTTTTGTCCTCACGCGAAAAAGATGCGCGGGGATGTTGCCTGCAACCCAGGAGCCCAATGGCAGGACGGCGAGCATGCCGTTGCTCTTGATGGATTGCACGATGAGTCCGACCTCATCCAAATGGGCGTCAAGCTGGACGCGCAGTCGGTTACGGGTATTGCCGTGACGGTGCACGTACACGTTTTGCATGTTGTCCAATTCGGTCGCACCGAATGCCTCTACGCCTTGGAGCACTTGCTTGGCGATCTCATGCTCGAAGCCGGATGGCCCGTTGGCCTCTGAATAATCGGCGATGGTTTTTAACAGTTCACTCTTATTCATAAAATTCTCCCTTTTTGACGATAGCTCTATTCTAGACCGTTTTGTGCTGAGGCGCACGCGGATTATGTCAGTCTTAGTGCAAGGTGCTGTGCCCTATGTCTGTTTCACGCCACATTTGTTCCATATTTATGACGTTTGCACAAAAGAGGCTCAAGACTTATGACAAGAACCACGCTTTTTTGGATGCTTAGATTCGGCTTTTTCACGCTTTGATGCATCCATGGATTGCGATAGGGTAGTAGACGATCAAACAAATCCCCCGAAACGAGCGAAATATCGTGCCTTTTTGTAAACCGATTTTTGGTGCGCGTGAGAAGGGAATGAAAAAGATATTGTTTGATACGAAAGACAAGAGGTCAATATGAAACATAAAATGAAACAGCATCAACGCATTCTGACAGGTGTCTTGTTAGCGGCGACGCTCCTGACGATTCCTGTGACCGCCGCGGTGTTAGGTGAAGAAAAAGAGGCGCCGAGCGCCCATGTGACAGAAAAGGCTCCGGCCGATGAGGAACCCTACTTACCGGGCAATGAGCTTTTAATCTTTGATGACGAAAGCATTGACCGCGGGCAGGAACGGCTCGTGGGCATCGAATTTGAACCCGGCGACACAGAACCGGAATCGCTCCCCTCTCTTAATCCTTCCCTAGAACGTGAACTGATTGAAAAAATCGAAAATGCGAACGACAATCGCCTGTCTGAAGTGACGAAGCGTGAAGCGGCCGCGGCTTTAGAGCGTGAGCGAAAGCTGGCGGAAGAAAAAGCGGCCGCTGCGGCAAAACGTGAAAAGCATGAAGCGGAACGCAAGAAGGCAGAAACGCCAACGGAAACAGAGGTAACAAAACCGACTGACGTGATAACGGAGGAGTCATCCCCATCGGGAGACACTCGTTTCCTTCTCCAGATCAGTCACCCCGATCCGAACTATAAGGGTCGTCCCCTGCAGGTGTCTGATCGCGCCACTTTGGAGGGTCTCGTGATGGGTGAATGGGGCAACGATTATATCGGTGCCGTCCTGGTCGCCCAATGTATCCGTGACTCCATGGTGAAGGAGGGGACGAACAGCGCAGCCGTGATTAAGCGTAAGTACGGTTACACGGCACCTATTCGTAAGAGTGTCTCGAACACGGTTAAGCAAGCTGTCACCTATGTCTTCGATGAGGGTGGCAGTGGTGTGCAGCATCCGATCTATTACTTTTACGCAAGTAACCTGGTCCGCGGGAGATGGCATGAGACACAAAAGTTTATTGTGCAAAGAAAGGCTGTGCGTTTCTTTAGTTCGCACCGCTAATAATCTGTTTTAAAAACTTGCGGCGGATCATCTGATCCGCCGTATTAAGTTCTAACATACTTCTGATTCCGGCTATTTGGTTTGTCAGGAATCGTCATTTCGATTAATCCTTGCGCGATAAGGGGTTCAATGTGACGTTTGAACGCGCGTGAATCACCGCTCATCCCAAACACCGCAAATAGCTCCTTACGTGAAAACGGTTTTTCGTCAAGTGCTTTTAGCACCGCCAATTGTTTTTCCGTCAACTTAACTTGGTGCTTATCTGTCATAGCCTCTTCATAGATGTTTTGTAAAGATGACAACAACGAAGCCAAGGTGAATTCAATAAAACGGCTCGAATCACCGCTGAGTTGGCCTTGGCGCCGGCGATGAGAATATTCTGGCCTGTTTTCGTGAATCACGGACGCCATCGGTATCCACGCAAATATCGAAATCCACTTACTCAGCATAAGTGTCTGCCAAAGACGTCCCATGCGTCCATTACCGTCGGCAAATGGATGTATTACTTCTATCTCAAAGTGGAGAATCGCACTTTTCAACACAGCGTGTAAGTCAGATGCTTCTGCCCAGCCGAACAAGTCTTCGATAAGTTACGGGACGAAGGGTGGTCGCGCTCCGATATGTTCCCGCCTCCTCGACAAGTCCTTGCATCATCAGCTCATGTGCTTTTAGAAAATCGTCCACGGCGTATGGATTGAAGCTCATCATTTTATCGTAAGCTTCATAGGCGTTTTTTACTTCTTTTACGTCTGTCTGTCTGCCGGCCACCCATTGACCTTCGATCGCGGATGTCACTTCACCCAAGGAGAGTATGTTGCCCTCGATAGCCAGGGATGAATGGATTGTTCGCGCACGATTTTCACGCTGCAATTTTACATCGCTATGAAAGTCCGTGCCGTACTCTAGGCGAGTTGCCGTTTCAACTATTTTTGCTAAATAA
>DIRK01000045.1:10883-17281 GCA_002427535.1 Mageeibacillus sp. UBA5438
GCGAATAGCCACCCTGATTACTTGGCGATGTCGTTCGAAATAGCGCGCCAATCCTGTCTTGATGACCAAACCAAAAAAGAGGATCCAGCGATCCCCTTTTTTGGTTTGGCTCGTTATTTCCCCTACAGTTTTCCTCTTTTGTAAAGAATGCGGGACAGGACAATCGCAAGCACGGCCCCGACGGGTACCAAGAGACTTACGGCGCTTGCCAAGCCCGGCTGCACAATGAAGAGGATCAGCATGAAGACCATGGGTCCGACGGCGATTTTCCAGTTTCTTGAGACAAAGACAACGGCCAGTCCGCCAAAGAGAGCGGGCAGGATGTTGGCAAATGCCGGTGCGAGTAATGGTGACTCCAAGATGGGCGCAAGCGTGCTCAAGAGCAACATGCCGAGGAACAAGATAATCGTGGTGACAATCGAGGAGATCCCGATGGACAGGGTGGAGATGGCCTCTCCTTCCGGTGTGCCGGGTTCTACTTTTGCGACCTTCATGGCGTTGATCGCGCAGGGAGCCTTGAGGTTCGTGATATTGCCTGTGACAAAGCTCAGGTACGATCCTCCGGCGCCCAGCATGGGCCCGTAGGTAAAGGCTTCAATGACACCGACGGTGTAGAAGATGGGTACGACGCCTAAAAGGCCCTTTCCGAGCGCGTCAAGGTACGGCCAGGCGTTGAAATAGAGGCTTAAAAGCAAGGGATAGGCTGTGAACATGATAAAGGCTAAAATGCCTGAGATGCGTCCCCAGCGGTGGATCTTTTTTTCGTACTGACTCATCTTGAACCTCCGATCCAAGCGGTGAGTGGAATGGAGAAGATCATGGCACCGAGCATACTGAATGGCATCGCGTAGTTTTCAAGCCAGACGATGTTTTTCTTTTTCACAAGATACCCAAAGACGAGCATCAGGAGGGAGGAAAAGGCCATGACAAATACGGGAATCCAGCCCGGTAGTCCTAAGCGGATCTCTGAGAAGATCATGCCAAGGAAGGCGGAGACCATGCCGATGAAAAGGGAGTCCATAAAGATTTTGCCCCATTTTTCGTCTTTTGATTTGAGGCTCATCAGACCTTTTTCAATTTTGGGCAAGAATAAGGTGATGATGGCAAGCCCTGAAAAGCTTCCGATAGTCATGACCCAGGCGATCGTTGAGTAGGCGCGGGCGTCTGTCAACGCGTCGGTCAAAGAAATGCCCAAAGCCGTTGCCGCGGAGGTGGCCGCGGGCAGTTCATAGGTGAGGGCTCCGACGACACTGAGGCGCAACCAGGGCAGTGGTAGTCCTAAGAACTTCGACAGTGTGATGATGCCGATGATGATGGCGATCGCAGGGGCGATGGAAAATACGGCGGATCCTCTTACAATCGAAGCCAAGAGCGATTTTGACATTCCAAGTTCGCGCGCTCTTTTCCAGGCTTTTACGGTAAAGAAAATGGATTGTCCCAGTACGAACAGAATGACGAGCGCCGCCAATCCGAACAACATGGGATGGTTGACATGAAACATGGACACCTCTTCTTTCTAATCGAAAAGGGACAACCTTCGCTGTCCCTTTTCGTCTTCTCGCTTTGTTATCAGGCGATATCTTCTTCGACCTCTCCTTCGATGCCCGCCATCAGGAGTCCAAGCCCGCTGCGGGTGCATGCGCATTGATCAAGGCAGGCGAGGATGCGCCCTCCGTAGATGACAAGAACCCGATCCGGGATTTCCAATATTTCATCGAGTTCTGTGGATACCATGAGGACAGCGGCTCCCTTATCCCGCGCTTCGACGATTTGCGACTGGATGTATTTGGTCGCTCCTATATCGAGTCCGCGTGAGGGGTGGACGGCGACTAAGAGGCTGACGTCGCGCGACAGTTCGCGCCCGACAACCAGTTTTTGCTGGTTGCCGCCTGAGAGGTTACCCGCTTTTTCCATAACGCCGGGTGTTTTGACCGAGAATTTCTTGATCAAGTCACGGCTGTGTTGGTCAATCCATTTCCAGTGGAGGAAGCCATGGGTTGAATAGGGTTCCTTGTGGCTGTCGACCATGGAGACGTTCTCGCGCAGGTTCATCGCGCCGACCATGCCCATTTTCTGCCGGTCTTCGGGGATATGCCCGATGCCTTCATTCAAGATTTGTCGCGCAGTCTCCCCGGTCACGTCTTTGCCCATCAGTTCGATCTTCCCTGACGTGATGGGTAAGAGCCCCGTGATGCATTTCACAAGTTCAGACTGGCCGTTACCGTCAACGCCGCAGATACCGACGATTTCGCCTGAGCGCACGTTGAAGTTCACGTCTTTTAGTACGTGGACGCCTTTTTCATTTGTGTAGTTTAGGTCTTCGACGTTTAAGACGACCTCTCCCGGATTTGAGAGTGTTTTTGCGGTCACAAGTTCCACATCGCGGCCCACCATGAGGTGCGCGAGTTCGTTTAGGTTCTTGATGCTTTTGACTTCAAGGCCCGCGGCTGCAACCTTGCCTTGGCGCAGGATTGTGCAGCGATCACAGATGGCCATGATTTCAGGCAGTTTGTGGCTGATGAAAATCACGGTTTTGCCTTCTGCGATGAGCTGACGGATAACGTCGAACAGTCCTTCGACCTCTTGGGGGGTTAAAACGGCGGTCGGTTCATCTAAGATGAGTGTGTCGACGTCGCGGTAGAGTGCTTTCAAGATCTCGAGGCGCTGCTGCTGACCGACGGACATTTTCCCGACTTTTTCCCAAGGGTCGATGTTCATGTGATAGCGTTCGGCCATTTCAGAGAAGCGTTTGGCGGCGCCTTTTAGGTCCAACACTTCTTTGTTACCGCCGTAACCGAGTACGACGTTTTCGATGGCGCTGTGGGCCGGGATGAGCATGAAGTGCTGGTGCACCATGCCGATGCCCAGATCGATGGCGTCGCGCGGTGAACGGATGTTGATCAGTTCGTCTTTGTAGTAGATGTCGCCTGATGTCTGTTCGTAAAGGCCAAACAGGATGTTCATCAGGGTGGATTTACCGGCGCCGTTTTCGCCTAAGAGCGCATGCACTTCGCCTTGTTCGACGGCAAAGGATACGTCATCGTTGGCGACGACAGGTCCGAATCGTTTTGTAATATGTTTCATTTCAAGAATGGTTGCCATGGATGACCTCCTATTCCTTGATGTAGGGTATCGCGCTGCCGGCCGGTTTGTTGGATTTACGGCTGACGAAGCAAAGCGACACAATCGTGATAATGTAAGGGATCATCAGGGGGAACTGTGAGGGGAAGCCGGTCGCGAGCGCCTGGAGGCGATACATGAGCGCGTTACTTGCGCCAAATACGAGTGAGGCAAGCATGACGCCGACCGGGGTGTAGTTACCAAAGACAACCGCTGCCAACGCGATGAAGCCGCCGCCGGCGACCATGCCCTCGGTAAAGAAGCTCAGCTGTCCCATGGAGATGAATGCGCCCGCAAAACCGGCCATCACGCCGCTATAGAGGATTGCCAAAAAGCGTGTCCCGGTGACACGGATTCCGACGGTGTCGCAGGCTTTGGGGTTCTCGCCGACTGATCGGACGATGAGTCCTGTGTTCGAACGGAACATCATGAATTGCGCGATAGGCACGAGCAAGAACGCGATATAGATCGGGATCTGATGCCTGAAGAGCATTTCACCGAAAAGGGGTATCCTCGACAACAAAGGAATGGGTGTGGTGCGGAAGGTATCGATTTTCGGGGGGCTTGTGTTGGCTCCGAAGATGGCTCGGTTCACAGTGATCGTGAGGCCCGACGCTAAGAGATTCAAGCCTGTTCCGATGACCGTCTGGTCCGCTTTCACGACGACGGTGAAGAACGCGAATACGGCGGCGAACAGCACGGTCACGGCGATGGCGATCAGAGTGCCGAGCCAGACGTTTCCTGTATAAAGTGAACCCATGACGCCTGTTAGGGCTCCGATGAGCATCAGTCCTTCTGTTCCGATATTGACGATGCCTGCGCGTTCACTAAAGACGAGGCCGAGACCGGCAATTAAAGTGGGTGTCGCAAGCCTGATCGCTGTCTGAAAGAAATTGGCAATCTCGTTCATGCGCTTTCACCTGCTTTCTCTTCTGTTTCGACCCTATCGACTTCTTCGTGCGTATCGATAGAAATATGTTTGCGTTTGCGTTTGAATTGGAACATCTGGCGACCCGCGATGAACAAGATGATGAGCGCCTGGATGACGACAGCCACATAGGAGTTGACGTCGCGTGTCAACACTTCCATTTTCAATGAACCGGCAGAAAGACCGCCGAAGAGTATTCCTGAGAAAATGATGCCGATGGGGTTCAGGTTACCCAATAGGGCTACGGCGATTCCCGTAAATCCGTAAGGCACCGAAAATGAGGTGATCATGAGGCGGCGCTGCACCGCGATAATCTCGATGCACCCCCCCAAACCTGCAAGTCCTCCTGCGAGGAACAGGGAGAGCAAGGTTGAGCGCGCGACGCTCATGCCTGCGTATTCACCTGCTGACGGGTTGAGGCCGACAACGCGCATACGGAATCCGCTCGTCGTCTTCCAAAGGTAGAAGTAGTATAAGAACACACAAAGGAGCGCTAGGAGCAATCCCGTGTGTACGTTCAGTCCCGGTATGAAGCCCTCAAGTCGCGCGGTCTTGGCGACCGAGGCTGACTGTGGGTAGTAAGGCGGCAGTTGTTCGAGCATGGGACCTGTGACAAAATATGCGACCAAGAGCCTTGCGATATAGTTCAGCATGATCGTAATGATGAGTTCGGATGCGCCGAATTTTACCTTTAATACGCCTGTGATGAGACCGAACAGCGCGCCGCCGACAAAGCCGGCGATGAGTGTTAAGGGGAGGTGGATCGCCATAGGTAAATTCGGGATACCGACGCCCACCGCGGTTGCGCATAGGGCGCCGATCATAAACTGACCTTCTGCGCCTAGGTTGATGATACCGCTGCGTTTCGCGATCGCGAAAGATAAAGCGGTAAAGAGTAAGGGGACGGCCTTGATTAAAGTCGCGTCAAACGCTTTGAGCGTTCCGAATCCGCCGGATATCATGTGACCGTACGCAACAAATGGATTCGTGTTACTTGTCAGTAATATGACAAGGCTTCCGACAAGAAGCGAGGCGATGATGGCCATCAAGGGGTAATAAAGCGATTGCAGTATTGCCTGCGCTCGCTGCCTAAAGGTCATTCCTTCCATACTGACTCCTTCGTCATGTCAGATGAGCAATCATGTTTTCTGTTTTTGACAGAATTTTCCATCATATGAAACCCGGGCGCAAAGCCATTTTACCCTGCGCCCGGACCACATTCAATCAATCACATTAAGTGACTGTGTTTAGCCAAGATCAACCTTGATTTCGCCGGAAGCAAGCTTCTTTTGAATGGCATCGATCTGGTCTTTGATATCCTGCGAAACTTCTTGGTAGTAGTCGCCGACAAAGACGACACCCTGAGCTGCGCCCATCGGGAGCACTTCCATGGGCATGTCGCCCTCGAGGAAGGACTTGTAGGCCGCTTCATAAGCGATGGAGGTGTCTTTGACGATCGCGACGACGGCCGCGTTCGGTGCAACGGTCTCTTGGTTCAGACCGGAGCCGATGGCCATCACGCCTGTTTCTTCCGCAGCTTCCATAACGCCGAGTGACGCCTGGTTAGCCATAGGGCAGAGCACGTCTACGCCCTGTGCGACAAAGGCTTTACCCAGCTCTTTGGCCGCGCCGACATCGTCCATGCTGCCCGTGTTCTGGGAAACGATCTTGATGTCAGGATTGACGTATTTGGCGCCTTGCTCGAAGCCTTTGGCTCCGTTAAGGATCGGGGCAATTTCCAAACCGCCGATGTAGCCAACGGTGCCTGTCTGGGTCAAGAGAGCCGCAAGCGCGCCCATAAGGTAGCCTTGCTCAGCATCTTGGATCGCGAATGAACGAACATTCTCGCCTGTGACTTGTGAGTTGATCAGGAAGAACTGGATGTCAGGGTATTTTTCTGTGGCCAGTTCAAGTGCCAAATCCTGATAGCTGCTCGATGACATAAAAATGACACCGTAGCCGTCGCCAGCATAGGTGCGAATGGCTTCTGCCGCGTCGGACACAGGGGTATTCTCCGTGTGGCCGATCTGTGCGCCGAGCGCTTCAATCTTCTTCAGACCTTCGTAAGCAGTTGCGTTCCAGCTCATGTCAGACACTGCGCCTTCCATGATGAGAGCGACCTTTTTCTTGGGATCTTCTTTCTTCGCGCCGCTATCGCAAGCAGCGATTACGCCAATGGCAAGCACTAAAACCAGTGACAGTGCCAATAGCTTAATCCATGTTTGTTTCATGTTTTCCTCCTACAAAATTCGTCATCTTACCTAATGGTAGACGACTCATTAACAGTTTGTATTCTAACAGATATGTTCGGCCAATGTCATCCTTTTATGGTGATTAAGTAGATTGTAGC
>DIRK01000045.1:17595-27231 GCA_002427535.1 Mageeibacillus sp. UBA5438
AGAATCTAAAAGAGAGGACACAAAGGCCTCTATCGACAACGCTTTTTTCGGCAGCGAATAAAGGAAACAAGACATCATCGAGAAATTGATGCAATTCTTTGAAAAATACTTCGGGCTGATTTAGAGCTATTCCGGGAATGTTGGAAGATCCCTTACTCAACAAGACTTGTACTGAACAAGGAGCGTAGCAATGTATAACATCCGAAACAAACACGCTGAAAGGATCGAGTCCGTTACATTTTCCAGTTTAAATATGCTTGAAAGTGATATCGAAGAAATTTTGCGAAATAGCGTTGACATGATCTGCGACGAAGAAGAATCGATGCTGATTGTCGGACGTCAGGTACAAAATGAGCGAGGCGCTAGAAGTGATTTAACCGCTGTCGATAATAATGGGAATATCGTGCTTATCGAGATTAAACGAGACCGCAGAGATGTGGAGCGCCGAAAAGAAGCATTTGAGTTTCAAGCGGTTCGATATGCCGCCAGCTACGCGACTATTGAAGAAGTGGACGATCTTGTCAAAAAAGTTTATGCCCCCTATATCGACAAATATGAAGATGAATTCGAGCTGGGTGAATTAACCTCTTATGAACTCGGTGTCCGCAAACTGAATGAATTTCTGTGCGAAAATGACGCTGAACAAAATTTCAACGCAAAACAAAGAATTATTCTTGTTGCTTCTGATTTTGATGAACAAACGCTTTCTGCCGTCGCATGGCTCAACAGCAACGGCGTCGACATGAGCTGTTATCGATTGACCCCTTACAAACTGAACGAATCGATCTATTTTCACACAGAGAAAATACTCCCCGTCACCATCCACAATGATTATTACGTGGACCTAATGGATAGATCTCGAGCAACAACCGTTCGCAGAACAGGAAAATTAACAAGACGCAGTTTGCCAAGAATAGAACAGATGCTCGAATGGGGAATTGTCAAAGCAGGTGACATTATCGTGGCGAAAGGACATGAGTACGAAGGGAGACTCTTGGCTAACGGAAATATCTTCGCGGATAATGAAGAAAAATCCATGCAGGTATGGTTGAAAACAATCTATGGTTGGTCAAGCATCCAAACCTATGTGTTTGCCGTACATAAAGAAACAGGAAAAACCTTGGCGGAACTTCGAGAAGAATATATGAAACAGGAAGCGCTCGAGAAGCAAGAATAATATGTTTTGGCAGTCGGGTAGGCAGTTGGTCTTTGCCTGCACGCCATTCTTCCAACCATCACAGATCTCCGCTTTTGATTTGGTGTCTTCTTGCCAAATAGTCACTGACAACATGCCGGTGACACATCCTCGGATCAAGTTCATAGCACATCAAAGCAATGCGCGTATGTTGCTCCAAAAGCTCTAGGACCTCATCCAGAGAACTGTGCTTATCGGCTAAGGAGACGGCGTAATCATGAAAGAGCCGCTTGTAATCGGGTTCGCTATTCAAAGAACCTCGCAAATTGGCCGCTATCCCAAGATCAGGAATATGCCTGTATTTGATTCCAAGTGTATTGGTTATGCCCTGAAGCTTTTTCTTTGAAAAACCAAATTTTCGGCTTAAGGGATTCCTGCGTACATCACAAAGCAAACGCACATCCTTTAGGATTAATGTATTGAGAAATGCCTCCAAACTTTTGCCTTCGTAACCAATCGTAAACAACACCTGTTCATTATGCGTATAGGAATGTTGGATTTGACGGATTTGTTTCAGCTCTTCTCCGCTAAACAGTCGATCAATTATTTCGCTCTTCATCGCATAATACGGGTATTCACGGTAAGCCAACCGAATCAGTTCATTACCCCTCTTAGAACAAATCTGATGCCTTTTTTCAACCGGATGGTCTCCCACCGCTCGGTACTTCGTACTCCCTTGATCTATATGGCGCGAAATAAAACCATCCCTATGAAGAATGTCTAAGTCTTCTGCTAACCGGAACGAATACGAACCGAACTTATAAGGGACAAATTCGTAATAATTTGACCCCTCCCTGATCACATTCAGGAAAATGAGTTTTTGTAAGTCAGTGGCAGACACACTTTCCTTTAGCTGGCGCAAAAAAGATAACAGAAACCTCTGCCTTATAAACGTCGGTTGACCGGCTTTAGGTTCCATCCATTTATCATCCTTTCCACGTATATTCTATTTTCATGCTGTTGACGACCGTATTATCCGCTAAAGTTAGTTTATCACTGCTCCAGGATAGCGATTATCTGAGATTTCGTCGTTTCCTGCTAGATTAAGACAATAATAGCCGCGTTCAAAATCATGCAGAGTAATGCCAGGCATCACGCGTAATGGCAATCCAAATCTAACGTGCGTACAGCACGCCGATCGCATTCAAGATGGGATCCTCCAAAAAGACACGCTTTTTACGAGTCCCTCCGCGGCATCCAGTTTTGTTGTTTACGCAAGTTCCAGCGGAATGGCAATGTGGCGTAACGAGCAAGGCAAGACGCTGAAAGCGCTTGAGAGTCATAGTGACTGAGCAAATTCTATTTATACCCGAGTAATGGGGCTCAGATTGATAAACAATTTGCTCAAATCTTCTTCGTTTGCGACATCTCTCAATAGTTGTTCGAGCAGTTCCTCCTGCCTCGGTTGCCCCATTGTGAGGCGATAAAGATTTAGAATTTTTAGAAGGCGTTGGTACATTGCCTGATCCTTGCTGTACGGATAAAGAGGGACAATTCTTTCAATTTTGACGGATCCGCCGTTATCAAGGCTCCAAAAAGGAATGAGCTCCGGATCTTTTTCACTTCTCATTTTTTCCGCTTGTTCGAATAATTCTTCCCACACGTCCTGAAAAAATGTCATACCTTCAAAATCTCTCGCCAAGCTTTGCCGAATGGCCAAGCATTTGTAGCGATTAATACGCCCCTCTCGTTGTTCAATGTCAACAGGATTGTGCGGCAGATTCCAGTGCATGATCTTGCGTGTATATTGATGGAAATCGAGACCTTCTTGGCCAATGGAAGTGGTCGCAAGGACAAAAGGCCTAAAGGGTGAATTAAATGCGACGCGCAGATTCTCTTTTCGTTGTGAAGTCGTAGAGTCAATTTTTGTCTGGAAATATGCGACCGCAAAATGGGATCGCATACGAATCCGTTGCCTTCTTTTGCCCACATAACGCGAATAAGTATCCACCGGATAGCTGGCAGTCATCACCTCGATCGCTTCGCACATCTGATCACACAATCGCTCGGGATCTTTCTCATTTAAAATGTGCGCGTATTCATCCAGCATCGCGGCAAAATTGCCCGCTACACAGTACCGTAGCACATTCAGATAATAGGCCTCACTCGACCGTTCCCTAGAGCTCTCAACAGCCGCGATCGCCTCCGGTTTATCAAAAAGATTAGCCATTCCTTGCGCAAAACGTTCAGCGTTATCGAGGTCTCCGCCGAAGGTGCGTAGCGCACAAATGGCTGGAGAACCTATCGCAATGTGCGTATAAATGTCGATTAATTGAGAGTCCTTTAAGCGTTCCGGAAGCTCGTATTCTACTTGCAGTTCTTTCAAATTCGATTCGATTTTTGGTTTCAGCGCCCGCTTAATAGGACCGATCTTCTGTCCCATATAATCGAGAGGATTATAAATGTCGGCCAAAATCGCATTCGGTTTTGTCAGGACGCGATCACGTCTGTCTGTCAGACGTGGCGTGGGGTAGCGGCGTCTATTCTTATCGCGATCCTCCGTAAAATAGCCTTTCCCACGTTTATTCTCTTCCTTTTTATACATTTCCCCAATTGTCCTGTGCTCACATTCGTAAGAGAGCATTGTTGCAATCATACGCGGAACCATCTCCCACGCTGAGAATACAAGGATCTTCGAGAGCTCATCTTTGCCACGCCAGACGCCCGCCGGTTCGTAATAGGGCACGGAAGGGGGAATCCATAAAAGCTTATGAATATCCTTTGCAAAGACTTCTTTCATGAGCTTTTCAAGGCGAGCGTTATGCGTTTCGAGTTGTTTGTAACTCCGAATTCTCTTCTCATTAACAAACAAATACTTGCGTGCATTTTGCCTTATCCTAGGTTTGCGATTTTCAATCGCTCGTTTGTATTGGTAGTCCTCCATAAATGACAAAAGATAAGGTGACGATTTCACGTAATCAACAGGAACAGTAATCTCGTCGTGAAGATTTGTCGCATGGACAAAAGATAAGATATCTGAATCGGAAATCGAGACAATATCGTTCGTCTTAGCCTCATGAACTGCCTCATTATTGCCATTCAATAGAAGCCGCTCAGTACGGCACATGACGTCATACATACGTTTTTCGACATCAGATTTTAAAGGAAGGATGGTATCAATCGCGGTCGTATTTTCGCGCAATTGTCGTGCATAGTTGCGCCAAGTTTCTTTGAACGAATAGTTTTCTTCTTCATCTAGATGCAAAAACCGCATCAACTGGAAAAATTCGTGGTAATGTTCATCTATGCCAATCTCCGCACTTTCTTCCAGTGTCTGGTAAAGCTTAAAGGGTGTCGCGGATAGTAGGAGCGTATTAGTCTTAGCTTCTTCGAGGAATGCTTTTGCAAGCATCCCTGTTTCTGTTTCTTTGGAGGCGGTAGTCAATTCTCTGAAACGTTGAAACTCATCCATGATGACAAAATCCGGCTGTAGCCTTGCAACACTGATTTTGGCAAAGATGAAGCGCAAGGCAGCAATTGCTTTAACGTCATTTTGCAGAATCGCCATAACAATATCGTCACCCATCTCGGCCACTAAAGCTTCGTGCAGTTCCGCCAAATACAAGCCATTTGTCATTTCATTGCAATTCATGACTTTATTGCGCATATCGTCGAGCGCAATTGGGAAACCGATTTTTGCATCACGCGTAAAAAAAGATTCCAACTGATCCTTATAGGGTGAAAATTGTGGCATCCTTTCAAGCACCGCTAATATTAGTGCTCGCTCATTCGCGTTGCCCGATCCGGAGGTCAACTTGAAAGAGGTCATAGGTGTTAGCGGGATAAGGTGAATGAAATTGCTTTGGGTGTTGCGATCATTTTCCTGCTCACAGAGCCTTAAATGTTGCATCGATAAACGCGCATCGGATACGCCATCTAACGTGACATCGTCATGTATTTTTAATCTTCGGAGATTTTGGTTGGCAATAGAAGCGTTTGAACAGATGTAAAGCACCTTAAACTGTGATGGGCCGTTTTCACGAGCGTTGTTCTTTTCCCATGCTACACGCGCTAATTTAGCTATCAAGCCCCGCGCGACCAGTGTCTTGCCAAGGCCGACTTCATCCGCCACGAGTACACGTTTTTGTCCCTCCTGATAGAGTTGGAAACAGCGATCGACGGTCGCTTTTTGGAAATCTTTCAGCCCACTCAAAACAGCCCGTTCTCGTTCTATTAGCGTGTTCAAATCCATCATTTTAGTACCTTCTCAAACTGATGGAAGAGGGCTCGAAATTCGGAGGGAACAATCCCTTCACTCGCAAGCGCCATCACATCTCCAATTTCTTTTAGGCGTTCCGGTTCATTAGCGGCAATGTTTAGCATTCGTTCGTACAAAATGGGAGTATCAAATAGCTTATTTACGTAGGTTGTACTAACCATCGAATCACGACCATTTTCCAAAAAGGCGGTCACCGGATCATCACTCAAAATAAGCGCGATGTACTTAAGAAACACCTCTCTGTTATTGACAATCTCGCCGAAAATAGCTTCATCACGTTTTTCTGGCATCTGTTTGGTAGGAATCTTAATCACCCGTCGGAGGGTACGTTCTCCCAAAGATGCCTTCACCTCGTACCACTCCGACAATCTACGAAGCGGAATGTCGGAAAATACGATTTGCGGCGCAAACGCTTTGGCTTGACTGCACAGGAGTGGAGACAGCGTGAGCGCTACATTAGTCATTAAAGCCTTGGATGTCATCACGATTCGGTACAGGCCCTCCGATTCCTCCTCAATAATGGCTTCATTGCGACAGGAAGAAAGTAACCTTATCGCGCTTTCAAGGTCTCCCAATAGATCCTCTACGTCACTCACCTCATAATCACCCGGAATCACTTTTTCAAAGGGGTTCGTTTTCTCATCCGAACCAAAAAAATCTTCTTTCAATTTCTCCACATTTAAATATCGCTGCCGCCCGTAGAAGGAAACCATGCACTCGACATTACCTCCGTGAAAAGCACTGTGCGTCGCATTCGCAGAGCCAAGGGCCAGCATGGAACGTGAACCTTTAGTCTTAAGATAGATTTTTGCATGAATATCTTGGGTTTTGGTGTACCCTTCCTCAATGATACCCTCCTCTCCATCCACCACTTCATCTTTCATCGTGTATGTTTCGAATGCCTCCATCAGCGTGCTATCAAGTTTTGACAACTCCGATTTTCTCGTGATCAAAGTACAATCTGGATTCGAAAGCCTCCGCTGTGCGAACGCGTGTATGATCGATTTACTTAAGAACGGTGTCACTATAAAAAGTTTGTGAAAAGTATCCTCGAGTATTTTGTGAGTCGCCATGCCGATACCATAAGCATTAAAATCAAAGCGTTCGAACGCGCGCCCCAAAGGATGGGACGGTTTTCGCCAAGAAATATTTTCGATTTCATCCGCCAAACGTCTCAAGTATCGTTTCTTATTCTGAAGCTCGCTATTTCCATAAGCAGACCTTCTTTGACTTAGCCACATAAGGAAAGACCGCATCGTCTGTCCCGTTGTCGGTCCAGATTCGATGACGATATCGTTGTCATCAGCACTTTCAAGCAGCATTGCGATATCCCAACTGCGGTCAAAAGTGAGGTTTTTCGACAAAACGATTAGTCTGTATTTGGCAGGACGTTCTTTCGACTCGTATTTCAAAAACCATACTTTTGGGTGAAAGGATTTTCCTTCTTTGAGATTGATCTCCACTACGCTGTCTTCGAGCAAGGAAAGTAAGGGGCTAGGGTTGGATGGTCTTTTTATCTGTCCGCCTTGGCAAAAGAGCAAAATCCTTCGGTTCGTTTTTCGAATTGCCTGGAGCATATGTATGGGGCTTTGAGTCAATTCGGTATTAGCCTCAACATCAAGGCCTACGATCGCACAGAGTGTCGTTAATGCTTCAAGATCCAGTGAGTAAGTTGTCCCTACCGCAAAAGCAAGTTCATACCCCTTAGGCGGCATAAGGCAGTCTTTGTATTTGAGGCGACTTCGTTGCACATCAAACATTTTGTTTCTCTCCTTCAAAAACATCTTGAATGATACGCTGAACATAGCTTAACCGATAATTTAAAGGTCTCATATTAATGTTCCGGCTGTCGTAACGGTATAGCTCTTTATTGGTAAGTTTCGACCTTGATCTTCCTTTCAATCGGATTTCACGACGCCTGATAAGTTCGTCAAGGCGTGGCACATCTGTACTGACCTCTTGATATTCTTTTAAAAACCGCATGACACTTGTTCGCGGCTTTAGGACTTCCCCTATTCGATCAAGGTTGACCTGGATCACCTTCTCTTGATACTGCTCCCAAAGGCTATTAGCCTCCTCGTTTTGTCCATCTGAAAAAAGGACGTTATAGCGTATCTGGGCGCCAAATATAAAAGCCGAGAAATTACGAGCTAGAAGATAATGCTCTCTTTGGGTTTCATCCATTAAATCAAGTAAGGCATCCATGTCAGAAAATTCATCGTACTCGATAAAATCTGAACGGTTCTCCCGTAGTATCAGAGCCAGTAATGTATCCGTTGTATTTTTCTGCGACAAGATTTTCTCGCGTAAAAAAGAGGCTTCTTCTTGAGTCAGATCAATGGTCAAATGATCGCGCCAATCTTCTTTTGGATACGGCACCCTCCAAAAGGTAGATCCATTTGCTAAATAGATAGGATCATCGGCGGACAATTCACTTTCTGTTTTTCTTATAGAGCTTTTTAAATAGTTCAAATCTTTTTTATATTGATAAACCTGCCGGGCATATTCATGGGCCGTAACCGGTTTTTCCAACAGACCGAAAATGCGAAGTCCATTCCAATAGACATGTGAAGGCTTCCTAACCAGTGTTTCCCCCGATCGCATACCAATGACGCCTTCAGCTCCATCGACAACAAGAATGTCGATCAGATCGATTTCTCGTTTTTCGAGCTCCGCTATAAACGCCTCCGGCGTTCTCACCTTCTCACGTTCAAGCTCGAGACATATGTAGGGAATTAAGAAAAAGTATTTTGCCCGAGTTTGGATCGTAGATGTACCGGGAAAAAGAAGATCTGAGAACCTGTCTCGGATTGTTCCAATACCAAGCTCGTCAACCGCCCCCGGCTCTTTCAACTGACGGAGCACTTCGAGCACTCGATTGCGATCACTTTGTGAAAAATCGATCCAACCTAAGCTCAGCAAGCTTACCTCCTTAAGTGACCACAGGGCATGCGGTATGTCTCTATCGACTACAGCATAAGGGTTTGTGAATCGTAGGACAAGCAATCAACGAAGATGCAAAACAACAACTTGTGCTCATAACAAATAAGAGAGCAACCGCAGGTCCATCATTGGCCACTCCCTTATTCTCGATAACCCTAACGGCGGTGAATCCTCGTTGAACCTAAAAGCTAAGGCCATCACTAATGTTATTCGCTGAATACGTCTGTCCATTAACCGTAATAATCAAATCCTTTGCGTTACTATAAAAACAATCAGACCCAATCGTTACAGAATGACCGTTAATGAACGCTTCACTTAGATTAGAGCAATACCAAAAAGCTTCATTATTCAAGATAATTTCTCCGTCTTCGGCATGAAGGGAAGCTCCAATCGTTACATTTTCAAGCTCTTCGCAGTTGTAGAAACAATGCTTGCCCATTTCAACCATTTCACAGTCAATAACCAAAGATGACAAGTCTTCGATTGACGAAAAAGATTCTTTTTCAACAACCAGTTTTTTTCCTTCGATGGATATACTTTCGATAGAAGCATAATTGAAAGCAGAACGACCAAGCTGTACATCAGATCCCTCAACTACAACACTACTTGAATATCCTGCATTCCAGAACACTTCATCTCCGAAGAGGAGCTCACTGTCTTTAATCTCTAAATTTGTCAGCTTCTCACACGAAGTAAATGCGTAATCGCCAATCTTAAGCTTACTGTTATCTACGGCGATAGTCTCGGCAGCTCCGTAGGAGAACACCTTGTCATTTAGGTTTCCTGAACAATTGACAAACGAAACATTCAGATTTTTACCACTGCCCCAGAAAGCTTCATCTTCGATATGCAATAGGCTGTCCTTAAATATGAGTGACTCCAACTTTTCACATGAAGATAATCCATAATCTCCGATAGAAAGATCGCAGTTTTCGATGACAATGTTGTTACATGCGCCGTACGAAAAAAAGCTTTCTCCCAGTTTCCCTGTGCTGTTTGAAATCTTGAGATCGGTTGCCTTACCGCTCCCCCAAAATAATCGTTCGTCAGTTTCAAAAATACAATTTTCTATTTCAATGGTAGCGAGTTTCGAGCATGAGCTAAAAGCTGATTCTCCGATTATCAACTCGCAGTTAACAATCTGTAAGCTACTGCAATCAAAATATGAAAAAGTACTGTCTCCGATTTTTACCTTACTCTCGCTTAGTATTATAGAGGTGGAATCTCCTCCACCAAAAAAAACATTGTTTCCCAACTGCATATTACGTTTTGCCAGCAC
>DIRK01000025.1:0-21756 GCA_002427535.1 Mageeibacillus sp. UBA5438
TCGTTTCCAGTGGCCGCGCACGCCCCACACTGGTGCATTTCTAGATTGCCATAATCAGCTCTCTCAGGGAGGCGATGGATGACCCATTTAGCAATTTGTGACCAGTATATAAGTAACTTGCATTGGAGTTAAAATGACTGAGGTGTATTTCGGTTATAATTTGCCAATATCGTTATATATATGTGCAATGTATTGCAATACACGTACATATGACGTACAATATAATTCAAATGAGAAAGGAGAGAGAACAATGGCTGTATCCACTAAGAATATCAGCATCCGTATGGACGCTGACTTGAAGACACAGGCTGATGCGCTTTTTGCGGAGCTCGGCATGAATATGTCCACAGCCTTTAACATCTTTGTGCGCCAAGCGCTCCGCGAGGGCAAGATTCCGTTCGATATTTCACTGAATTTGCCAAACAAAGAAACGATTGCTGCAATGATAGAGGCTGAAAGGATTGGAAGAGATTCTTCAGTAGAAGGTTATAGCGACCTTGACGAGTTGTTTTCTGAATTGAAGGTGTAAACGAAGGTATAAGGCGTATGACGATGGAAGTGAAGCATACAAATCAATTCAAAAAGGATTTTAAGCTGGCTGAAAAAAGACAGCTTAAAATTGAGTTGCTACGCAAAATCATCGAGTCACTTGCCATGGGCGAAAAATTACCGGAAAAATGTAGAGATCATGCCCTGATCAGTAACTGGTCAGGGCATCGCGTGTGCCATATCCAGCCAGATTGGCTGCTGATATACAGTATTGAAGTCAGTACGAAGACGCTTATTCTAACTCGCACCGGAACCCATAGCGATTTATTCGACTCGTAATCAATTTTGCTAGTTAGCCCTATCCAATCCAGCGGAACGTCGCCTTAACACGTTCCGTCGTCATAAGTACTCTTAAATTATCTATCTGGGTAAAAATTGTATTTGTCAAACGTAAAACAGTCCTCCTGATCGGCCAATAAACTTAAAAATCACTATAGCGCGCCCGAATCAAGTAAAATCCGATTGTCTGAATTCGGACACCAAAAAGCCCGTCAAAAAACAGGCCTTTTCTATTTGATTGAGTGTGCAGGGCATGCCACATAACTAGGCGGTAAAAGGACCGCTGTGCCAGCAGATAACCAAGCACTCGCTTATGGCAGGGGTGCCCATTGAGAAATGGGATCTAAAGGAAAACTGTGGTAAAACCTCAACCTGATAAATACGAACCCCATATAAGTCACACCATGATGAGTAAGACTACCAAACAAGTCGAAGCCCAAAAACTATCCGGACACACGCGTGTAAATGAGGCAGGAAGATCAGGTGACCCTTACGGGTCTTACCCCGGGAGGTCTCATCCGCGGACAGGGTCTGTATTAACAACAAAAGATAAGAAGTCAATAGACGCCATAGTAGCAGTGAACTGTGAAGGGTTAAACCAAATATATTTATCAATCCAATAAGTAACCCACCTGATCGGTCGAAAAAGGGTCCACTCGGACCCATGTTCCGATCCCCCAGGACAGACAAAATGCGATGCCTGAGAAGAAATGGTAACAGGATCACGTCGATGAAGTTAAGACGACGACAGACGCCGTCAGGGGACTCCTAGAGCGTGTTACTGTTCAGTTGATTATTACGACGCGGCGGATCATCCGATCCGCCGCATGTTGAGCCAAGCGTTCAACAAAATGGGAGCCAAGCGTTCCGAGCCTCAAGGTGCATCCACTAGATGGGTTTGAATCTCCAACCGTAACCCCTTTGAATCCGTTATCCTTTTATGAATCAAAACAGGTATGAGCGCTATATGTCAGGAATAAGTATCCGACCAATGGCGCGCGACTACGGATGACGTCGATTGATGTCATCCAACAGCTCGATCACGGTCAACACCTGTTCCTTTGACACCTCCGAAGAAGGGCGCCCTTGTTCATAATCTCGGAGGATGGAAGTCAATTCTGAATAAAACCAACCCGTCGGAGGCAGATTGATCCCCGTCGGGATTAACACATCGTCCTCGATATCGACTGTGAACGCTTCGCCCGCTTTGGGGAACACCCAAAGCACACCGCCTTCAAAGACGATCATGGCGTCCTCCAAGTACACACGCCAGCGTGCGGTGAAGGGGACAGGCGCGTCAAACCAGGCCGCTTCCGCTTCAACATGAAAATGGTCGTAACGGTACAAAAAACAGTACTGTTCGGGGAAATCTCTCGATGCTCTTTTCGTCACGTTCAGCTCGTAATCAAGGGGTCTTCCGAACAGGCGGACCATGAGGTCGAGATCGTGAATATGAAGGTCGAAGGGGATAAGCCCGCTTTTGTCCTTGTCGAACATCCAGCCGCCTGCATCCCAATGCGGCATGGCCGAAAGCCGCTCAAAACGGGCGGAAAGGATATTCCCGTACGTTTTTTCCTCCACAACCCTCTTCAGATACTGACTCTCCTTCGTATACTGCAACACCTGTGCGACGTAAATGAACCGATCTTTTTGGCCTGCGAGCTCAAAAAGGGAAGCCGCTTCAGTCGGATCCAAGGTAAACGGCTTCTCACAGATGACCGAGCAATTCTTATT
Organism: Mageeibacillus sp. UBA5438; assembly: GCA_002427535.1. Classification (GTDB taxonomy): domain Bacteria; phylum Bacillota; class Clostridia; order Saccharofermentanales; family DTU023; genus UBA4923. The sequence goes on from DIRK01000025.1 coordinate 2,563, forward strand.
CAACGCCTCCCTGACATGCGTCGCGTGCAAAAAAGTCGGCGTACAGATGTCAATCAGATCCGGGAGCGTCTCGTCCGCCATCTCCGAAATCGAATTGAAGTAAGGTAGGTTCCACTTTTTCGCCTTGGCTTCGTCCTTTTCGGATGAACCCACAACCGCGACAAGTTTTGCGCTTTCGATATGCCGGTAATTACTATAGTGGACCGTTCCCATGCCGCCGGCCCCGACCAGTGCGATTGTCACCATAATGGACTCCTTCAGATCTGTATGCCGAGCGATTTCAGATAGTTTGCAGATGTGACAAGGGCCGCATCCACCTCGTTCGCGTCCCTTGGGCCTTGTTCTGTGAACTCGATTTCAATACTCAGAGGTGCGTCGTTTTGCTTATCTTTAAGCAGTTTGAAGATATTTTCAAAATCCACATAACCTTCACCTAAGGCCGGAAAATTCCAGACATCTTTCGGCCCCGCCTTATCCTTCAGGTGGATGTAGGCGATGTCATCGATGACAGCCTCCATGTCCTGCACAACATCGACATCGCCGTAAAAAATAGCATTGGCCGTATCGTAATTAATTTTGACGAGGGGGCTATTCACAGCTTTTACGATGCGTTGGATCTCTTTCCCTGATCCGTGCAGCTTCCCGTGCACTTCCAAAACAAGCATAAGATCTAAGCGCTCAAGGTCGGGAATAAGGGAGATGAGATGGTTTGTCAGATCTCTTTCATCCACTACCTTATCTTCCAAATGCGCCTCACCGATCGACGAGACGATGAAGCGGCAGCCAAAGTAGGACGCCATTTCCATATTCTCCAAAAAGTCCGTCAGACGTTCGGAATCCATTAAATTGCAATGACCGCTCATCGCGATGGGGAGGAGATCCTCCTCCTTAAGTTGTTTTTTAATCCTTGCGAGCTCTTTAAAGGGCATCTCGGGCATCACATGCTCCGTCCAGCCGCGTGTAGCCGTTAATTCAATGGCCGAAAAACCGCTCTTTTTTATGCCCTCGATGGCGCGATCGAGCGAATACCCGTGGTAACAATTGGAATTGACAGCAACAATCGCTTTCATGAAAAACCTCCTTGAATTGACTCACATAATTGACAGCTTCAGGATAATAATCTAACATAAAAGCAATTCATTAAGAAAGTAAAGAAAGAAATGGCCTCTCAAATCGTCGGCACGCCCCAGACTATGCGAAAAGTCAATCAGGATCGGATCGAGGAGACGATCCGGATGAAGGGACCGCTTTCAAGACCCGATATGGCGCGCGAGACGGGCTTGTCATTGGTCACGGTCAACCGATCGGTGGAAGCCCTCCTTTCAGAAGACAAGATTAAAAAAGCAGGCCTCGAAGACAGCAATAACAGCGGCCGCCGCCCCATGCTATTTCAAATCAATGACAAACTATATAACTACCTTTTCGCCTACATCTACCTTGACCGATGCCGGATTCAGCTCTCCGACCATCGGGGCGGCACCGTCATGCAAGATGATTTCGCTATCGGGGAGTACGTTAACGGCGGTTTTGTCGATATTCTCATTGACCGCTTTGAACAGGTCATCGAAAAATACAATGAAGCGCCTTACCGGGGCATCTTTATCGGGGTGCCCGGCGTCGTCCACGAAGGTGTTATCGAATCGATCCCACTTGTGCCCGAGTTAGAAGGATTGAATTTGCGTGAGCGCCTTTCGAAGCATTTTAACCTGGACGTCCATCTCGAAAACGATGTGAACCTTGCCACCTTCGGCTACTACCACGAACACGATCCCGGCGCTTGGGGCACGCGCACCTTTTTATTTTTGAACCACGGGGTCCGTATGGGCACTCGTATTCGCGGGCGTATCTATGGGGGAAGCAGCTCTTTTTCCGGAGAAATCGGCGCGATCTTGTTCCCCTGCGACACGAACACGAGTTACGAAGAACGTATCTACCGCTTATCGCAAAAGGCCAAAACAGATGCCAAGGCACGAGACGCCATGGTCAACTCCATCACGGAGCTGTTAATCATCATTCAGTCCACTGTGAATCCCGTGGAGATCGTTCTCCACCACGATCTTCTGGACAGCACAGATCTCATCACGATGCGGGAGGCCTTGGCGGAACGCGTCGGTGAACGGCACGCGCCCCGCTTGAAACTTTTCACAGGCGCCTTTCAAGATATCGGAATGAAGGGCATGGTGCAGGTCGCCCTGTCCCTTCACCAGGACGAATCCCTTGCGATCACGCGCATGTTATAAGAGCTTTTGAGGAGGTCAGTACAATGGAAAAAATTAAAGTCGGAGTAGCGGGTGTCGGTTTCATCGGAGCCGTCCATATTGAACAGTTAAGGCGCTTGCCGATGGTCGAAGTTGTGGCCGTCGCCGATCCTTTCGACGCGACAGAGAAAGCCCGAAGGCTCGGAGTGCAAAAAGCTTATGACAGCACATTTGAGATGCTTGAAAAAGAGCCGCTTGATGCCATCCATCTGTGCACGCCCAACAATTTGCACTTTGACGAGGCCCTGTTGGCTTTCACAAAAGGCGTCCATGTGATCTGCGAAAAACCATTGACGACAAGCCTTGAAAACGCCAAAAGGATGTCCGATGCCGCTAAAAAAGCAGGGCTCATTCACGCGGTGAACTTCAACTACCGCTTCTACCCCTTGGCTTATGAGATGCGCCAGAGAAGACTGTCCGGTGAATTGGGCGAGGTCTATTCTGTCCACGGAAGTTACCTGCAGGACTGGCTGTTTTTAAAAACAGACTACAGTTGGCGTCTGGAATCCGATATCTCGGGCCGCTCACGCGCCTTTGCCGACATCGGTTCGCATTGGGCCGATCTTGTGAGCTTTGTCACCGGCTTAAAACCCGTGGAAGTAATGGCCGACTTCGCCACCTTCCATAAGACGAGGAGCAAGCCTCTAAAGCCTGTTGACACCTACTCCAACATGATGCTGACGCCGGAGGACTACGAGGAGATCCCCATCGACACGGAAGACTATGCGGCCGTTCTTTTCCGCTTAGAAAACGGTGGTCGGGCAAGCTGTGTGATCAGTCAGATGTTTGCGGGAAAGAAAAACGAGATGCGCGTCCTCATTGCGGGCAGCAAGCGTTCCATGATCTGGGACAGCGCTGACTCGAACGAACTATGGGTCGGTCGCCGCGACGCGCCTAACGAAGTTTATGAAAAAGATCCTTCCATTCTCGCCGTTCCGACAAGAAGGCTGTCAAGCTATCCCGGCGGCCATGTCGAAGGATTCGCCGATTCGATGAAACAGCATTTCGCCCTGATCTATGAGGCGATTGCCTCGGGGACAACGGGGGAGCACGAATACGCCGACTTTGACGACGGCCTTATGGAAGTGTCGCTTTGCGACAAAATTATCGAAAGTGCGAAGACACGAAGCTGGATCGCATTGTAAAAAGGAGCATGCCATGATGAAACTCGGTCTTGTCTCGGCCATTTTGCCGGACGATACGTTTGAAGCATTAATCGACTACGTCGCCGATCAGGGGCTTTCATGCGTGGAGGTCTGCTGCTGGCCGGTGGGCAAAGCGATCCGCCGCTACGCGGGGGTGACCCATATCGATGTCGTGAAAGACAAGGACAGACTCGACTACTTTGTCGACTACGCGAAAAAGAAGGGGGTTGAGATCTCCTCTTTGGGTTATTACCCGAATCCCATGGATCCCGATCCTGAGACTCGCGCGGTCGCCGTTGAACATCTGTACCGCCTGATCGAGGCCTCGGCCCGGATGGGCGTCAACATGGTGACCACATTCATCGGGAAGGACAAGACAAAGACGGTTGAAGAAAATCTTGAACTCTTTGAAGCAATCTGGACGCCGATCATCCGAAAAGCGGAGTCATTGGATGTCAAAATCGCGATTGAAAACTGCCCGATGCTCTACACAAAAGACGAGTGGCCCGGAGGCAATAACCTGGCGTCGACGCCCGCGATCTGGCGTGAGATGTTCCGCCGCATTAAGAGCGATCACTTCGGGTTAAACTACGACCCCTCACATCCTTATCTCATCCAGTCTGACTATATACGCCCTGTCTTTGAGTTCGCGGACAAAATGTTCCATATTCATTTCAAAGACATTCGCATCTACCAAGACAAACTCTACGAGCACGGGATCTTCTCTTATCCCGCCCTCTGGCACAGTCCGAAATTGCCGGGATTGGGAGGCGTCGATTTTGCGGCCTTCTGTTCGGCTTTAAACGACATCGGCTACAAAGGGTACGCCTGTATCGAGGTGGAAGACCGCGCTTATGAGGGCACCCCCGGTGACGTCAAAAAGGGCATTGAACAAAGCATCCGCTACATGCGGACCATCATGGACTAAAGGGAGGCATAGGCTCGACGATGTTGATGTTTTCGGGCATCACGAAAACCTACGGCGATATCAGGGCGCTCGACGATGTGTCCTTTTCGATTCCCAAGGGGGAAGTGACGGGACTGTTGGGACTGAACGGCGCGGGAAAGTCCACCGCGATGAATCTTATCGCGGGTCTTTTGGCGTCCGATGCGGGCACTATCCGCCTGGGCGGGCTCGATGCCTTTGACGCGCCGATCGAATACCGCAAGAAGATTGGTTTTCTGCCCGAAACACCGCCCCTCTACCTCGATCTTACGGTCGGGGAGTACCTTATGACGGTCGCGCGCCTGAAGCGCCTGCCAAAGCCGCGTGAACGGGAAGTATTGCGCGTCATGGCGTCAACGGGGATTGAGCATGCGAAAAAACGCCTGATCCGCTCACTTTCGAAAGGCTACCGCCAGCGCGTGGGCCTCGCCCAGGCCTTGTTAGGTACCCCCGAACTTCTGATGCTCGATGAACCCACCGTCGGTCTTGATCCGTCGCAAGTCAATGAGTTTCGAAAACTGATCAGGGAGCAGGGAGCTCAACACACCGTGCTTTTCTCCTCCCATATTCTTTCTGAAGTAAATGCCGTCTGTGACCGTGTCCTCGTGCTTCATCGCGGGAAACTGGTGGCCGACACAACGCCCATCGCGCTCGGTGCGTCGGGGCATGAGATTCGAAGGTTTCGCCTTGTGACAGAAGGGGACAAGGAGACGATTCGAGCCCTTATCACCTCGGTCGAAGGGGTGCTTACTGTGGATTACACAGACGGCGCCTTCGTCATCGAAGTTGAGGCTTTTCGCGATGTAGACGTGCGGCGCCGCCTTTTTTGGGAGCTGTCAGCACATGCGCTTCCGATCCTTGAGCTGACGCTTTTGGCCGACAGTCTGGAAGACGCTTTCATAAGGCTTGTCACAGCGGAGGAAGGAAAATGAGCGCCATTTACGAAAAAGAGATGCGCCTTTACTTTGTCACGCCGCAGGGGTATGTATTCCTGGCTGCCTTCTGGTCACTTTCTTCTTATTTCTTTTATCTTTACAATCTACGGGCCGGATCGACCGATTTTCGTGCGCTCTTTGACATGCTCTTCACGATCGTCTTATTCTTGCTGCCGCTTCTCACCATGCGAAGCTTCAGTGAAGAACGGCGGCAGCGCTCGGATGTGTTGAGCCTTACCGCCCCCGTGACAACCGGCGACATCGTCCTCGGAAAATACCTTGCCGCGCTGACGCTCTATGCCGCAGGCATGGCCGTCACTCCTTTGCTTGCCCTTTACACTTCATTTCGGGGGCCGGTCGACGGAGGACTTTTGGCCCTCCACTTTGGCGGCCTTTTCATGTTAGGCGCCGCCCTCATTGCGGTCGGGATCCTGATCTCCTCGCTTACAGAAAGTCAGATCATCGCGGCCGTCTCGACACTTGCCGCAAGCCTTGCGCTGATGCTATTGGACACACTCATACCCTCACTAAGACAGCCCTGGCTAGTCGCCGCCGCGCGCCGCCTTTCCTTTCGCATGAACTTCCAATCCTTCACATTAGGGGTCCTCAACTTCCCCGATGTCTTCTACTTCGCCTCTGTTGCCGTCTTGTTTTTGTTGTTTACGACCCTCGTGCTGGACGGTCGCCGCTGGCATCGAAGACGCGCGCTCGCTTCGCGCGCCCTGAAAGTCGCCGTCCCTGTTTTGGCTGTTCTTTTGTTTTTTAGCTTACAACTGACCGTCACGCGGGCCAGTGAGCATTTGAACTTATCGCGCGATCTGACGGAGATTCGCGCTTTCAAACTCAGCCAAGAGACGAAGGAGGCGCTGACTGAATTGGAAGAAGAAGTCTCCATTTACGTTCTGGCACGCGAAGATTCCTGGCTTTCTCAGTCTGACTACAACGCGCAGGTCGTCTACATCATGAGGGAGATGGCAAAGGCGAATCGCGGCATTATGCTCGAGTTCATCGACTACACACGGCATCCTGACTTTACGGCCCGCTTCCCCGATGCGGAACCAAAACTCGGGGACATCATCGTGGCCTCGGGGGAACGCTACGAATGGGTGGAAACCGAACAGCTCTTCACCTACGAGCGTCAGGCCGATAACCGACCGGCCATTGCTCAGTCAAAGGCTGAAGCGGTCCTTTTACAGGCGATCGGGCGCGTTCTGCAAAAAGAAGATAAGACAGTTGTCTTCCTGCACGGTCACGGGGAGATGCGCTATGAGGGTTTTGAAAAACTCTTGAAGGAACAAGGCTACCAAGTGCTGCGTATGAATCCGTCCCTGAATGCTCTGCCGGATGACGCGGATATTATTGTGTCGCTTGCCCCCATGATCGATTATGAAGAGGCGCTGATCGAAAGCCTTGATCGCCATCTGAAAGACCGGCCGGCGCGTTCACTGCTTTATTTTGCGGACCTCACCCAACAGAGCATGCCCAACTGGGATCAATACCTTGGTTTTTGGGGCATCGCGGTCGGGGAGGGCAGTGTCTTTGAGACCGATGAATCGCGTGTGTTACAGTACCAGCCCTTTTACCCGATGGCCGATCTGATGGAGATTGAAGGGGTCACGCCGGGGCTTCGCGATGATCGCCCCGTGATTATGCCGCTGTCAAGGCCGCTTTTTACGCACTTTGAATACAAGAACAAATATGCCGTGAGCCCTTACCTGATGTTCGGGCCGAAGGCCGGGGTGAAACCTCAGGATGCCCCCGAAAACTTTGACGCCTCGATGGCGACGATGCAGGGGCCCTTCCCCGCGGCGATTCTGTCAAGCTATGACGCGGACGGAACAGGTCAGCGCGACTTTTTGAAAGATCGCCATCTCATTGTCTTTTCAAGCGTACGCGCGCTCGATGCGATCTTTTTGGAAAGCGGGGCCTTTCGAAACAGCGACGCCATCCTCCAGCTTTTACACGCCGTCACGGGCGGCAAAAATTGGTTGATGCCGGCCGCCAAATCGCTGGGAGGCCATTCGCTACTCATCGGGCGAAGTGCGGCCGACCGTTTCGGGACACTCACAAGTTTCGGTATGCCTTTGATCTGGCTTTTGGTGGGATTTTTGATTTGGCAAAAAAGGAGGCGTGCCGTATGAAGACTGATCAAAAGCGCGTCCTTATCCTTTCTATCGCATTGCTTTTGACCCTGCTTTCTTACTTCATGATGGGAGAGTCGGTCGCCCCTGCCGTTGCGGGCGATGAAGGCGTCGCAGTGTACGACTTTTCATCCACCACCTTAATACAGGCGACGATTGAAAACGAACAGGGATCGTACCGAGTGATCCGAGAGGGAGATGCCTACACGATTTCGGCTGTGCCGGATGCGCTTTTAAACCGGGACTACCTTGCCATGATCCTGTCGGACCTTACGACGCTCGTGGCGGAAGAAAAAATAGAGGACGTATCCGACCTGTCAACTTTCGGATTTGACACGCCGGGCGCGGTAATCCGCGCGCAGTATGAGGACGGCTCTGAACTTGTGCTGCTTGTCGGAGCGCAAGAGCCGATTTCCGGCGGTTATTATGTGAAGCGAAATGACGAGGCGGGTGTATATTGCTTGCGAAAGGCGCGAAGCGCACGCTTTTTCATGACGGAAGAACGCTTTGTCAACCTTGTGCTGATCGAGCCGCCCGGCTCGCGCTCGCCCTTGGCGGCCCTGGCGCAGCTGACGGTGATACGGCCGGATGAAATAATTGAAATTTCACGCGTGACAGAAGATCTCCCGGCGCTTATGAAGGCATCTGAGGCCTACGGGGTTGCCTCGCATATGGTGACCGTCCCGGGACTTTATCGGGCAGATGAGACGAGCCTTGTGCGGCTGTCCGATATGCTGCTGGGCCTTTTGGCGGATCAGGCTGTAAGTATTTCGCCGTCTTTGGAAACGCTCGCTTCTTACGGCTTCGATAATCCGTCGATACGCTTTTTGATCCGACGCGATGACCGCGGGGCGAATGAGGAGATTGAGCTTTTTGTGAATCAGGTGGAAGATCGCTGGTATGCGATGTTGGAAGGTGTTCCCGCCATCTATCGCCTGCCTTCACATATTGACTTTGGGACCGCTCATACCGCGTCCCTGATCTCAAATAGGCTGCCGGGGCCGCTACTGCCCGATGTAAAGAGGCTGTCTGTGATCGGTGAAGCGGGAGCCTATAGCTTCACGTTCGATCATGAGGTTGGGCTGGAGGTCCGTTTTGAAGAGGAGACGATCGACAGTGACGAGTTCAGGCGTTTTTATAAGATGCTGGCATCCGGCTACGGCGATCCTTCGGAGCGAAGCGGAGCAAAGGCTCCTACGGAACATCCCGCACTTCGTCTGGTCTGGGAACTTTTGGACGGCGAAACAATCGAACTTACCTTCTATTCCAACTCGGTCCAAATGGCTGAGGCTTATCTCGATGGAAAGCCACTGTTTTCTGTGCGCAAGGCTTTTTTAAGCGCAGTCTTGGATGCGGCAGGCAAAGTAGTCGCGGGCGAAAGCTTTGAGACAACATGGTAGACAATAATGGGGAAAACGCTTTAAATAGAAAGCGTTAAGATAAAATCATAAGGAGGAATCAATGAAAAAAGCACTAGTAATTCTCTTGGCTGTTCTGATGATCGTTTTGGCCGTGACGGCCTGCGACAGCGGACCGAAACAGCCGGAAGGTGAAAAAGCGTACAAAGTGTCTTCACATAACGCTGTCGTAGAGGGGAACCCCTACCGCGCCGTATATGAGACACAGATGGGACAGGCGGCGGAGGACGCAAAAGTGGCAGGACGCATCAGCGAGTTTAACTCCTATGTTGCCAACAACGACCCCGCGACCGAGACACAGCAGATCGAACAGGCGATCAATGATGGAGTGGATATCATCATTGTGAACCCGATCGCGGCCAGCGGTCTGGACGCGGTGATCGACAAGGCTGTCGGCAAAGGTATCACCTATGTCAACGCCGACTGTATCTACCCTTCGGACAAGATCGTCAACGTCATTGTTGACCAGGATGAATGGGCACGTATTCAGTCACAGTTTGTCATTGACACGCTCGGCGCCGGCGCGAAGATCGTGCAGTTCAACGGCCTTGACGGCAACTCCGCCTCTGAGATCAGAAACGACCGCTGGGTAAAGGACCTCACGGGCGCGGGCCTTGAGATCGTGAAAACGCTCGTTCACGGCTGGTCTGACGTAGACGCGAAGACCATGATGAGTGAAGTCATCAACTCGGGACTTGAGTTTGACGGCATTATCAACCAAGAATCAGCCAACGGCCTCCTCGACGCCTTTGAAGAGGCGAAGACGGATTACCCGGGCTGCATCACCTCCTCTGAGGAAGTGTCCTGGATCCGCCGCATCGCTGAAGTGAATAAGGACGGAAAAATCCTGCCCTTCATCGTGGTCGAGAACCCTCCCGGAATCGGCGCAACCGCGCTCGCCGTGGCGATCAACCTGGCCGACGGCCTCGAACTGAAGGACGGGAAGACCGACCTTTACTACAAACCGAGCTGGATCATGACCTATGAGAACATGGCCGACATGCTCGACTCCATCAAGGACCTGCCCGATTCGACCAGTGTGTCATCCTTCATGACGCCTGACGAAGCCAAAGCAGCGTTCTTCAAATAAGTCATAGCGGTATTTTGTGGCATGCCGGGGATCAACAGGTCCCCGGCAGCGCTATCTTTGTCTTGGAGGAGGTCAGACAGGGCAATGTTGGAGATGCGGGGAATCAGTAAGCGCTTCGGTTATGTCCGCGCGCTGAAACAGGCGAATATTACCGTTCAAAAAGCTGAGATTATGGCGCTGCTCGGGGCGAACGGATCCGGCAAATCGACCATGATGAAGGTATTGGGCGGACTTATTCGCGCCGATGAGGGCAGTATATTCTTAAACGGGGAAGAGATCCGTATTGAGCGATCAAACGACGTGCACAAGTATAAAATTGCCATCGGCTTGCAGGACCTCTCGTTGATTCCGACCCTGTCGGTCATGGACAACATTCTCCTTGGCATTGAACCGAGAAAAGGATTATTGGTAGACAAAAAAGAAGCGTCCGAACGAATCGGACCGATTCTTTCAAGGCTCGGCATCACTTATGATCCTTCCGTGCTCGTATCTGACCTTGCGCCTTCCGAGCAGAGCATGGTGGAGATCGCCAAGGCCATCGCGCGCGACCCGGATATTCTGGTGCTCGACGAAGTCACCGCATCGTTGCACTCCCATGAGGTCGATCTGGTCTTTGAAGAGTTAAAGCGCCTGAAAGCACAGGGAAAGGCAATTGTCATTGTCACTCACCGCATGGGAGAGGTGTTTCGCGTCTGTGACCGCTGCACGATCTTAAAAGGTGGCGAGACCGTCGCAGCCGACGCGGTGGAGAACCTCAACTTGGATGACATTATTTTCCATATGACGGGCAGGCGCCCTGAGGCTGTCTGTCAGGATGAAGAAGACCAAGTTCAGATCCATGCCGATAAGGTGCCTGTTATCGAGACGCGCCGGATCACCGTTGTCCCGACCTTGAAAGGCGTGAACTTTCGCGCGTTTCAAGGTGAGATCGTCGGCATCGGAGGCTTGAACGGCCAGGGTCAGTCGGAGTTTATCCGCAGTTTGCTCGGTGATCTGCCGATTGACGAAGGGGAGATGTTTTACCAGGGTGAAGCGGTCCGTTTCCGGATGCCCGTTGAGGCAGTGAATCGGGGGATCGGTTTTATCTCAGGCGATCGGAACCGTGAGTCAATCTTTCCTTTGCGAAGCGTGGGCGAGAATATCTTTGCCGCCGAAGCCACACAAGGTCGCTGGTTTTCCCATTTGCCGCCCAAGACGATTGCGCAATACGCCAAACGCGTCATTGATGAATATGACATCGTCGCCGGTTCCACAAAGCATCTGGCGAATTCACTTTCCGGCGGCAATCAACAAAAATTGATTATCGGGCGTTGGCTTTCAATGAAACCCGCGCTTTTATTATTAGACGATCCGACCAAGGGCGTCGACATTCATTCGCGCCGTGAAATCCACCGCATCCTCCGTGACGCCGCCCGCGAAGGCATGTGCGTTGTGTACGCCTCAAGCGATAACGAAGAATTGCTGGAGATTGCGGACCGTATCTACATATTCTATGAAGGGACGTCGTCTCGTGTCCTGTCAGGTGACGACCGAACCGAGGAAAAACTTGTCGCAGCCATGCTTGATGTCCGCGCGTCGGCGTGCCCGAAAGGAGAAAACTCATGAAGCGACTGACAAAATTGCGTTTATCTCCGGCGTACAGCGGTTTTCTTCTCATGATGATCAGCCTTGTCGCCTACATCATCCTGAGAGGTCCGGCCGCTTTTTTTAACATCAATAACCTGGCAAGCCTGTTCAAGAACTACACACCCATTATTTTGGTGACAATGGCGCAGGCATTTTTGATGTTCATGGGCTATATCGACATCTCGATCGGGGCGCAGTTGTCCTTTGCCAACGTCCTTGCGGTCAATCTGCCCACGATGCTGGGTGTCCCGGTCTGGCTCGGCTGGCTTTTGGCGCTTGTTCTCACGATGCTTTTGGCAAGTCTTAACGGGTTGATTATTTCGTATTTGCGTATTCCGGCGCTCCTTGAGAGTTTTGCCATGATTTTTGTCATTCGCGGCATCAACCTGGCCGTCCAGCCCAAACCCGGCGGTCATGTCGACCCCGCCATTAACCGGGCTTACGATCGGCTGCTCCTTGGTTTTTTGCCGACTAGTGTCGTGATTTTAGCTGTCGCGCTCCTTGTCTGGATGCTCTTAAAGCGCACGACCTTGGTAAATCACCTGTTTGCCATCGGCGCTAATGAGCGAAACGCCTACGCTTCGGGAATCAATACGATCCGCACGAAAGTGTTAACCTATGCCATCGCGGGGCTTTTCACCGGTGTGGCCGGGCTATGTTACACCGCCGCTTATGCGACGGGCAATCCCATCACAGGTGAGATATACGGCCTGCAGAGCATCAGCGCCTGTATCATCGGAGGCGTTCCCATGGCCGGTGGCTTTGGGACCGTATTCAGCGCGCTTTTCGGCATCAGCTTTCAGATCTTCGTAAAAGACAGCGTGGTACAGGTATTTAAGATGCTCCCGGGCGTCTACACGACGTACTGGCACAACTTGTTTACGGACTTCATCATCCTGGTCGGCCTGGTCGCTGCGATCTTCTTTGTCCGCCGTCAGGATAAACACCGTTTGGCCGAAGTGAGCGCCATGCTTGAAAAGAGGGGGAACGACTGATGGAACGTATACGTCATTTTTTCAGGACGCGCCAGATCGCCGTCGCGCTCCTCATCACCGTATTTTTATTCGTTTTGACAACGCTTATTAACCCGCGCTCTTTAAATGTCAACACGGCGGGCAGCATTCTGGCTCTGACCTCCATGCTCTGTCTGGCCTCAGCGGGGCAGACACTTGTCATCCTGACGGGGGGCATCGACATGTCCACAGGCGACGTCATGTCGATCACGGCCATCCTGACTGTAAGCATCTTGCACAGCGGACTGTCAAGCGGCATAGGGATGCTTGCCGCTTTTGTGACAGCGGTCGCGGTCGGTGCGTTCATCGGTTTTTTAAACGGTTTAGGGGTGGCCGCCGCCGGCTTGCCGCCCATGGTGGTGACGCTTTACATCGCCAATGTCGTGGACAAGTTGCAGTATGTGTTTACGAACGGGACGCCGACGCATACCTCAGTGCCCAACTGGTATAAGCAGCTGATCACAACGCGGTTTTTCAGCGTCCTGCCGTCGATCTTGATTGTCGGCGCACTCGTCTTTGTGTTTGTATTTCTTTTGTTAGGTCGCACGCGTTACGCGCGCCAACTGTACCTCACGGGAAATAACCCCAGGGCGGCATTCCTCACAGGGATTCGCACGCGACGTTTGAAGATTATTACCTATACGATCGCGGGGATACTCAATGGTCTTGCCGGCCTCATCGGGGCGGGAAACACAGGCAACGTTGACTGCGGTACGTTCCGCGATATGACGATTACAACCATTGTGGCGGTGGTGGTCGGCGGCACGCTTTTAGTCGGCGGAAAAGGATCCTTCCAGGGGACGATGGTCGGGGCCCTGCTCATGATTGTCTTATCGAACGGCCTGGCCGTTTTGCAGGTATCCGATTCGATCCGCAACCTGATCATGGGCATCATCCTGATTGCCCTGTTGTCACTTTACAACCGCGAGCGCTCGGTCAGATTGTAAGAGGGGAGCAAGCATGAGTTTACTACGTCTGGGTGTGGATCTTGGAGGCACCAATATAGCCGCTGCGCTCGTCGATGAAAACGGCGCGTTGCACCACCGTAAAAGCGTGGGCACGCGGGTGGATGCGGGCGTTTTCGGTATCGCCTCAGATATCACAAAGCTGGTGCAGGAGCTGGTTGCGACAGCGGGTGAAGATCGAAAAATCTCACCGGACATCGGGATCGGGGTGCCAAGCATCGTCCATCCCAAAACACGTGTGGTGGTGCATGCGAATAATCTGGGCTGGATTGACGTGGATCTGAAAAAATATCTGTTGCCCCTTCTTTCCGATTATAAGATCCATTTGGGTAATGACGCGGACTGTGCGACTTTGGCAGAATCTCGTTTTGGTGTTTTAAAAGGGTATGACAACGGTTTATTTTTGACATTGGGAACAGGGCTCGGAGGCGGTTTTATCTACCGCGGTGAACTGTTCACAGGCGGTCTTGGTTTTAGTTTTGAACCGGGCCATAACACACTTGTTTTAGACGGCGATCACTGTACCTGCGGCAGGAAGGGATGTCTTGAGGCCTATGTGTCCTCGGGGGCACTGCGCCGTGAGGTCGATAAGCGGCTGAACGCAGGTGAACCTTCGGTACTCAAAGCTGAGGGTGGTGACCCATACACCATCCGCGATATCTTTGACGCCTCCGATGCGGGCGACCCGGTGGCCGTCCGGGTCATCGATCGTTATGTGTATCATTTAGCGGCCGGGCTTGCGAACTATATCAATATCTTCCAGCCTGACATTGTCGCCTTAGGCGGCGGCATCAGCAAAAGGGGTGAGGCTTTCTACCGGCGCATTAACGATGGGGTGGAGCGGGCACTCGACTGGATGGCGCCGTTTGTGAAGCGCGAAGTCATGCCGGCAAAACTCGGTAACGACGCCGGCATCATCGGGGCGGCATTATTAGCAACCGATCCTTCCTATCAGGGATAAATTACAAAGGCCAACCCAAAACAACAGGGGTCGAGCGGTAGCCGATGCCCATACGGTCGACGCCCATGTCAATTAGGGTGAGAAAATGTTCGCGCGTGCGGATACTGCCGCTGCCTTTCACTTGGCAACGCCCGCCTACCCGCTCAATTATCTTGGCCATGAGCTCAATGTCGGCGCCCTTCGTCGGCCCGCCGGTGTAAAAGCCGGTCGATGTTTTGACAAAGTCAGATCCGGCTTCAACAAGTACATCAACGGTTCTTAGGATTTCATCCAATGTCAAAGCGTCGGTTTCCATGATGGTCTTCAATTGAACGCCGTGAGCATGACATGCGTTGGCGATGCCCGCGATATCGCGCCTGACATCCTCGTACAGCCCGCTTCGTATTTTGCCGTAGTTGGCCACAATATCGAGTTCGGTGACGCCTTCATATCGGCAGAGCTGCTCGACTTGGTAGAGGCGCTCTTTTTCGGTGCCCAGCCCGAAGGGGAAGTCAGAGACGACACAGATCTCGGTGTCGGTGCCGCGGGTCAGTTCTGCGGCAAGCAGAAGGGCCGACGGATTGATGCAGACGGTCTTGCATCCGAACTCAATGCCCTCTTCTATATATGTTTGGATGTCTTGATCTGTGAACTCAGGCTTCAACACTGACTGGTCGATATAGCGGGCAAGCTCAGGAATGGTCATTTCAATGGCAGGTTTATCCGGTTTCATAAAGGCTCCTTATCGAAAATTACGTTTCACTCTATTCTAGCGTAAGTGTTCCAAAAGACGTAAATAGTTGTTGTCCGAGATGACCTCAGCAGATTCCATGATGTGGGTAGACAGTCATCAAAACTGGGCAAGATGACCATAGAAAGTATGTAAGATGCGCGGTATACCGTCAAAAAAGAATCTTGCAATTATTTCGAAAAGATATAAACTTGCAAATAACAGCAATGACGAAGCCAAAGTAGCAGTCATTAGAAGCCAATAAGAGAGTTCCCGGACGGTGCGAGGGGCATGGCGGTGATCTTGCGAAATTTCATCTTCCGAGCTGCCCGAAGAAAAGTCGAACGACTGAGTAGAACGGCGCCGGGTTCTCCCGTCACAGAGAGCGAGTATTGACAGATACTCCGTAAGGCCTTGTACCGTGAGGGAGAGGCGAACAGAGGTGGTAACACGATTTAATCGTCCTCTGGCAACATAATTGCCGGAGGACGTTTTTTATTCTCCGGAGAAAAAGGAGAAAAAGAAAATGAGAAAAGTTATCCTTGCCATCCTCATTTTATCCCTCGTCCTCGTAGGAGTAGCCTGCAGTAAGAACGACAAACCTGTCATCGGAATCGTACAGATCGCCGAACACGTCGCCCTCGACCAGAGCTACGAAGGCTTTTGCAAAGCCTTAGAAGACAACCAAATGCTCGACAAAGTCGAACTCGACTTCCATAACGCCCAAGGCGACATGAACAACCTGTCCACCATCGCCGACCGATTCGTCTCCAAAAAAGTTGACATGATCCTCGCGATTGCCACCGACTCCGCTCAGGCGGTTGCCGGAAAAACAAAAGACATCCCCATTCTGGGGACCGCGATCACAAGCTACACCGTCGCGGGACTGGTCGATTCAGACGAAGTCCCCGGGGGCAACGTCACAGGCACAAGCGACATGAACCCCGTCGCCGCACAGGTGGCACTCATCCAAGAGTTAGTTCCCACCGTTGAAGAGATCGGGCTCATCTACAACTCAGGCGAAGACAACTCCGTGTTACAGATCCGCATGGCCAAAGAAGCCATCGAAGGGTTGGGACTCACCTGGCAAGAAGTCACCGTCACAAACACTAACGACGTCACCCAAGCCGTCCAATCCATCGTGACAAAATGCGACGCGCTCTACATCCCCACCGATAATACATTGGCCGCCGCCATGGCCCAGGTGTATAGTGTGACATTAGAATCGAAAACACCTACCGTCTGCGGGGCCGACACCATGGTCTACGACGGAGGCCTTGCCACCATGGGCATCAGCTACTACGATTTGGGCTACCAAACAGGACTCATGGCCATAAAAGTCTTAGCCGGCGAATCCACCGCCACCATGCCCATCCAGTACGCGAGCGCAAGCGACCTTGTCACCATCAACGGGCAAGTGGCCGAAGAAATCGGATTTGTCGTCCCCGAAAACTACGTGGATAGCGTGATCTATCCGGAGGCATAACGCATGAGTTCCATCCTACTGGGAGCCGCGGCCCTAGGGCTTATCTGGTCCATCACGACCATAGGGGTCTTTATGACCTATCGCGTCCTTGACATCGCCGACCTGACGGTGGAGGGATCCATCGTCTTTGGCGCCGTCACAGCCGCGGTGGCCATCCAAGCGGGCATACACCCCGTATGGGCCACTTTATTAGCATTCGTGGCCGGCATGACAGCCGGTCTTGGCACGGCCTTCTTACACATCGCGATGAAAATACCCTCGCTATTGGCCGGCATCCTCTCCATGATCGCGCTCTACTCGATCAACATCCGCGTCATGGGAGGGAGTTCAAACGTGTCCTTGCTGCGACTGTCGACGGTGTTTTCGAGACTCACAGAAAAAATGCCCAAAAATGCCGCCGTCATCTTGGTAGGAGGCCTCGTCGTATTGCTCGTCGTCGGCCTCCTTTATTGGTTCTTGGGCACCGAAATCGGGTCCGCATTACGAGCCACGGGATTCAACGCTCAAATGGCGCGCGCACAAGGCATCAACACACGCCTCATGACCCTCATGGGGTACGTGTTAGCCAACGGCCTCGTCGGCCTTTCAGGAGGACTCCTGAGCCAATACATGGGCTTTGCCGATGTCCAGATGGGCACAGGCTCCATCGTCATCGCCTTAGCCTCACTCATCGTCGGAGAAGTCATCTTCGCCAGAAAAGGCGGACTGCTTTTATCCTTGTTTTCTATGGTATTAGGCTCGGTCGTCTACCGCTTCATCATCGCGATGGTCTTGGAAGCGGGGATGCCCGCATCCGACTTAAAACTCTTTACAGCCATCACGGTGGCCTTAGCACTCTGGCTGCCCCATGTCAAAACCAAATGGTCGGGAAGGAGGAAAAACAATGCTACAACTGAAGGGCGTTGCGAAAGCGTGGAATAAAGGTACGGTGAACGAATGCCATGCCTTAAAACAACTTGACCTGTCCGTCGATGACGGACAGTTTTTAACCGTCATTGGGGGGAACGGTTCCGGCAAATCGACGCTTTTGAACATTGTCTCAGGCCTCTATGTGCCTGACGCGGGACATGTTCTATTGGATGGAGAAGATATCACGGAGATGGCCGAGCATCGCCGCGCGCGCTGGATCGCCCGCGTTTTCCAGGATCCGTTATTGGGAACCGCCGCCGGCATGACCATTGAGGAAAACCTCGCCCTGGCCGCAAGACGCGGGAAAAGAAGAACCTTGGCCTGGGGCGTGAGACGCGATGAAAAACTTGTCTTGCGTGATGAAGTCGCGCGATTAGGCTTAGGCCTGGAAGACCGCATGGGCAGCAAAATAGGGGTCCTGTCCGGAGGACAGCGCCAGGCTTTGACACTCCTCATGGCCGCCCTGGAACGCCCGCGCTTATTGCTATTAGACGAACACACCGCCGCTTTAGATCCCAAGACCGCCACCGCTGTCTTAACCTTAACCGAAACCATCGTCGAAGACTACGGGCTTACCACCCTCATGGTGACCCACAGCCTGCCCGACGCGATCAAGGTGGGTAACCGCCTCATCATGATGGAAGAAGGCGAAATCGTATTCGAAGCACAGGGGGAGGGGAAATCCGGATTGTCCGCGGGAGAGTTATTGAGATTATTTCATCAGGCGGAGTCACTCTCCGCCTGAAGGAATATTCGTAAAAGTGCCATACGTCACGAATATCACTGTAAATAGTTCACTCATTTATGTATAATAAACCAACATTCAATTCTTGACGGCGGTGCGCCCTAAGCCCGGCACGTCAGATGACCTTGAAGGAGGATACGAACATGGCTCATTGTAGTAATTGTGGACACAAAATAGACGAGAATGCGGCCTTTTGTCCGTCCTGTGGCGCGCCCGTCGCACAACAGGCTGAACAACCGGCCCAACAGGCACCCCCTCCGCCCCCGGAGCAGCCGCAGTACCAGCAATACCAGCAGGCACCGCCGCCTCCGCCGCACGGACAAGTGCCCGCGTTCATGAACACGCCCGACTCAACCGGACAATACCACCCGCAAGACATTCAAAATAATAAGGTGATGGCCGTCTTAGCCTATATTGGCATCCTGGTCTTAGTACCGCTCTTTGCGGCCAAAGAATCACCCTTTGCCCGATTCCACACAAACCAGGGGCTCGTGCTCCTCATCGTGGATGTCATCGGCATAGTGTTGAATTACGTACTCGGTGCGATCTTCTTTGCGATCTCATGGAAACTACTATTCTTGACAACGATCATTTCCTTGGTGATCTGGCTTGGACTTTTAGCCTTCTCCGTCATCGGCATTGTCAACGCGGCAAGCGGCAAAGCCAAACAGCTGCCGCTCATCGGGAAGATTACGCTTTTAAAATAAGATTGAATCGATCTTAGAGTCGTTGGGACCCGCGCAGCGCGCGGGTCCTTTTTATGTTTCTACGTGTAGTAGAGATTTTGCAATAAATAGATCATATCCGCGAGGCTAGTATTTTTGATATCGAGCTCAACCAATGGGGG
>DIRK01000025.1:21946-25892 GCA_002427535.1 Mageeibacillus sp. UBA5438
ATAAATTTTGTAGCGGTGCTACAAAATTCATTTAAGAAAAGACACACGGAGAATACAAGATGGCCGCCCACCGAATAAGTGGCCGCGCTGACCGAAAGTGTGGCCGCGTGCACCGGACGAGTGGCCGGATTCGCCGGACAGGTGGTGCCAGAATAGCGAAATATTCAGCTGGTTTGCTGAACCTATAAAATTGCGCTTGTCCTCAATTTTCTCACGACGTTCATAGGCACCGTCTTTAAGTAGTCGTTGCAGACTTTCACTAAATGTTAAATCCAAAAGCTCGATAATGAGAACGATATCCAAGTCGCGCGTCGATCGGAACGTATCGCCAAGACAGTCAAATAGGATGGAACAGGCGGTTCCTCCAATGAAGACATATGGCTCTTGGCAGTGTTGAAAATACCGTGGCGGTCTGGCCGAGGGGTTGAATTTACCCGACATCATGCTTGGAATTTCGATTGCCAACAATAATCGACTTGCATCCCTCTTCTATCGCCTCATGCTCATCGAAGCATACGGAACAGGCGTGCCCAAAATATTTGACAGCTATAAAAAAGAAAAGGTGAAACCACGCATTGAAACGTCTGACAATGCCTTCAAGATCACACTCCCGAACCGCAATGAACCCGGCATAGATACCCAATTGAATCGCTCCGAGAAACCGATCGTCGAATTACTCCGGCAAGAAGGCCGCATCAAACGCAAAGAAGTTGAAAAACAACTCGGAATATCCCAGAGCATGGCCGGCAGGATCGTCCGGGATATGGTCGATAAAGAAATATTGGACGTCAGAGGGCAAGGCAAAAACACAGAGTACCTGTTAAAAGACTAATGGCATTACTGTCACATAAACATTTGACAAAAAGTCTATACTGGTCGAATCTATAGGTCATGATTAAAATATTAAAATACATGCGCAGGCGCGATTGGGTCCTCACCTTTATCGCGATCTTTTTTACCATATTGCGCGTCTACTTTGAACTGAAGATTCCTGAATACATGAAACAAGTGACCGAGCTTGTCATGACCGAAGGCGCCACATTAAACTCCATTCTGACCACAGGGCAGGGGATGCTCTTGGCGGCGTTGGGCAACTTCCTTGTCATGATCGTGGTCGTAGTCTTATCCGCGAGAGTCGGTGCCTGCTTTGCCACAAGGCTACGCATCCTGCAATTTGACCGCGTCTCCTCCTTTTCCATGGAAGAGATCAACCGCTTCTCCACGGCAAGCCTCATCACGCGCTCCACCAACGACGTCACCCAGGTCCAATTCTACCTGGCCATGGTCATCCGCATCATGATCCCGGCACCCATCACCGCCGTGTGGGCCATCACGAAGATCACGGCGCAGGGAGCCTTCGAATGGTCCGTCGCCATGACGGTCGCCGTCGTCGTCCTGTTAATCTTCATCACGATCATCTTCAAATTCGCTATGCCGCGATTCAAACGCCTGCAAAGCCTGACCGACAACATCAACCGGATCACCCGCGAACACCTCTTGGGCATCCGAGTCGTCAAAGCCTATAACGCCGAAGGCTACCAAGAAAGCAAATTCGAAGACGCCAACGAAGAGCTCACCCACACCAACCTCACCGCCCACCGCATCATGATGATCCAGGGCCCCGGCATGGGCCTTGTCATGAACGGCTTGAGCATCGCCATCTACTGGATCGGCGCCATCCTCATTGACCGGGCCGGAGCCGGCGAAAAAATCGCACTCTTCTCCAGCATGGTCATCTTCATGAACTACGCCATGCAAATCGTCATGAGCTTCATGCGACTCTCCATGCTCTTTGTCATGGCACCTCGGGTCGCCGTATCCGCCAACCGCATCCGCGAGGTCGTGGAAACAGAACCGACCGTCCAAGACGGATCCTTTGATACATCGGATGTCTCAGGAGACTATGCCATCGAATTTAAAAACGTCTCCTTCCGCTACCCCGACGGCGCCGACGACATCCTGCGCGATATCAGCTTTAAAGTCAAAGCCGGCGAAACCATCGCCTTCATCGGGGCCACCGGAAGTGGTAAAAGCACCCTCCTAAACCTCATCCCCCGCTTTTACGACGCCACGGAAGGCGAAGTATTAATCGACGGGATGAACGTCAAAGACTACCACCAAAAGGCACTGCGCCAAAAATTCGGCTACGTGCCCCAAACCGCCTTTCTTTTCTCCGGCACCATCGCCGACAACATCGACTACGGGGACACCGAAGGCATCGTGGGTTCTTTGGCCTCCTTAGATGAAGCCGCGGCCGTCGGCCAGATCAAAAGCTATGTCGACACATTGCCCGAAGGCTATGAGGCCCCGGTCGCCCGCGGAGGTACCAACTTCTCAGGCGGCCAAAAACAGCGCATCTCCATCGCCCGGGCCATCCACCGAAAAGCACCCATCTATCTTTTTGACGACGCATTCTCCGCCTTGGACTACAACACCGACCGGGCGCTCCGTCACGCCTTAAAAGAAAAAATGAAAGGCGCGACAAGCCTCATCGTGGCCCAACGCATCGGGACCATCCGAGACGCCGACCAGATTCTTGTTTTGGACGAGGGACGCGTCGTCGGGATGGGCACCCATGCTGAGCTGATGGAACACTGCCGCGTGTATCAGGAAATCGCGCTGTCGCAGCTATCGATGGAGGAGTTGGTCTCATGAGTAAGAACGAATATAAAGTAGGGGACAACCGCGATATGAACCGACCCTCCCGCATGGGAGGAGGCCGAGGGGGCATCGGACGTCCGCCTGAAAAACCAAAAGACTTCAAAAAAACCTGGAAACAGCTTTTAGCATACAGCCGAAGCGAATGGGTCCCGGTCATCTTAGCCTTTGTAAGCTCCGCCGTAGCGGCGGTACTCTCACTTCTGGGCCCCCGTCGCCTCTCGCGCGTCGTTGACGTCATCGAAGAAGGCATGAACACAAAGATCGACCAAGGAGCCCTCCACTCACTCATCGTCGGGCTCATCGTCATCTACGGCTTGAACGCCCTTTTGAACTACTTTCAAAACTTCCAGATGACCACCGTCTCCCAGACCATCTCCAAGCGCATGCGAAGAGAAGTCGGGGAGAAGATCAACCGCGTCCCCATCGGCTACTTTCACAAAGTATCCTACGGCGACATCCTGAGCCGCGTCACCAACGACGTGGAC
Organism: Mageeibacillus sp. UBA5438; assembly: GCA_002427535.1. Lineage (GTDB taxonomy): Bacteria > Bacillota > Clostridia > Saccharofermentanales > DTU023 > UBA4923. The sequence goes on from DIRK01000025.1 coordinate 25,093, forward strand.
GGCGTGAGCCAAGCCCTAAACCAAGGCATTGCCTCCATCGGAGCCTCCGTCACCTTGTTCTTCGGCTCCCTGGTCATGATGCTTATCACCAATCTTTGGATGGCCTTGGCCGCGGTGGGTGTCACATTGATCGGATTCTTCCTCATGACCCTCATTATCCGGGCGTCACGGAAATATTTTGTCGCCCAACAGCGCGACTTAGGAGACATGAACGGCCATGTCGAAGAGATCTATGCCGGGCACAACATCGTCCGCGCCTACAGCGGCGAACGGCAGGCACGCGTCGCCTTTGACTCGATTAATGAACGGCTGAGGCTCAGCGCTTTTAAATCACAGGCCCTGTCCGCCATGATGATGCCCATGATGTTCCTGATCGGGAACCTCGGCTTTGTCGCCGTGGCCGTCACCGGAGGTGTACTCGTATTAAAAGGAGAGATTCCCTTCAGCGTCATCGTCGCCTTCATGATGTACATCCGTTTGTTCTCACATCCCTTACAGGACTTCGCGCAGGTGGCAACCCGCCTGCAGTCGGCCGCGGCCGCAAGCGAACGCGTGTTTGAGTTCTTAAACGAACAGGAAGTCGAGGACGAAAGCCATAAGACAGAACGCCTGGACCAAGTAGAAGGATTAATCGAATTTCGCGATGTCAAATTCCGCTACGAGGGCATGGAAGACGATGTCATCCATGACTTTTCCGCCTGGGCCAAACCGGGCCAAAAAATCGCGATTGTCGGACCCACAGGCGCGGGGAAGACCACCATGGTCAACCTCCTCATGCGCTTTTACGAAATTGAACACGG
>DIRK01000025.1:26128-30088 GCA_002427535.1 Mageeibacillus sp. UBA5438
CAGTTCTGTATGGTCCTCCAGGACACCTGGCTCTTTGAAGGGACCATCCGTGAAAACATTGTCTACAGCAAAAAAGATGTCACGGACGAAGAAGTGCGCCGCGCCTGCGAGTCCGTGGGGCTCCACCACTTTATTGAAACACTGCCCCACGGTTACGATACCGTCCTGAGCGATGAGACGAATCTTTCCGCCGGACAAAAACAACAGATCACGATCGCCCGCGCCATGATCGAGAACGCGCCCATGCTGATCCTGGATGAGGCGACAAGCTCCATTGACACGCGCACAGAGCTTATTATCCAAAGGGCGCTCGACCAATTGATGGGAGGGCGGACCTCGTTTATTATCGCGCACCGTCTGTCGACCATTAAAAACGCGGACGTTATTCTTGTCATGCGTGACGGGCGTATTATTGAGCGCGGCAGTCATGACGAACTGATGGCGCTTTCCGGTTTTTACGCCAATATGTACAACAGTCAATTTGAGACGGCGGCTTAAATCGCCGTCCATATTCTGCATAATTGCAAGATTATGCAGAATATGGACGTGATGTTTGCACGAATATCTTAAAGGACAAATCTGAATATTTGTGATACCGGGCGATGTGATTCTCGGTTTTTGTACATATGCCTATATTTATACAACATCCTAAGTTATATATGAATAAAATAGACAAGTTTTTGTCGCATAAAAACGCAGTTAGAATTGACAAGAGCCGTCTATTCATATATCGTTTACGAAACGGAATCGTTTTTAATTATTAGCCAAACCCGGACAGAAGGAGAAGGGGAGCTCAATTTATTCGGCACTTTTGCCGGATCTAGAAGAACAAGAATTGCGATGGGTGACGAACCTGTATGCAGGTCTTATTTTTTTATGATTGACTCTTCTGTCCGCGATATGTGAGGAGGAAACGGAATTATATGTGGCGATACGTGGTGAAGCGTGTGCTTCTGGCCATTGTGACGGTATTCATCGTCATCGCGATCACGTTCTTTGCGATGAATGCGATCCCGGGAGGACCTTTTGACAAGGAAAAAGCTTCTGACCCGGCGACAATCAAGGCATTAGAGAAGCGCTATAACCTAGACAAACCGCTTGGTGAGCAGTTTGCCATCTATCTTTCTCGCATGATGAAAGGCGATCTGGGCATTTCAATGCGAAACGGACGTGAAATCTCAAAGACGATTTCTACAAAGTTTAAAGTGTCGGCCAAGATCGGAGGCTACTCCATCCTCGTCTCCTTCGCGATCGGGATTACGCTCGGGGTGATTGCCGCCCTAAAACGCAATAAATTGACCGATCGGATCATCATATTTTTTACGACCCTACTCCAATCGGTGCCGGGATTTGTCATGGCGACTTTACTGTTGCTCTTATTCGCCCAGGTGCTCGGCTGGTTCCATGTGTACAGTGAAACGAATCCGTCTATTTTCCTGCCTGTGCTGTCGCTGTCGCTTTATCCGGCGGCGTATATTACGCGTTTGACGAAATCCAGCATGCTGGACGTCCTGGCGGATGACTACATCCGTACGGCGCGCGCCAAGGGTGTGAGCCCGGTGAAGATGGTCGTGAAGCACGCGCTTCGAAACGCCGTCATGCCTGTCGTGACCTATTTGGGGCCGATGGTTGCCTACACCCTGACCGGGAGCATGGTCGTTGAGACCGTGTTCGTGCAGCCGGGGCTGGGGATGGAGTTCGTCCAAAGCATCCTGAACCGCGACTACACCATGATCATGGGGACCACCATCTTCTTGGCATCCCTCATGGTGATCATGACGCTCGTCAGCGATCTTCTGTACAAGATGGTTGACCCGAGAATTACCTTTGATTAGGGTGGCGATATGGCTGACATAAATGAGAAAAAACCATTCAAAAAGAATCCGCTGAGCATGCAGATGGACCTGTCCCGATTTACACTGGCGACAGATGACGAAAAACAAAGCGTTGATGTCATGCGTCCGCCGAGCACGTTTTGGCGCGATGGCTTCAAGAACTTCAGAAAAAACAAAATGGCGATGGTAAGCGTTGTCGTGATTGTCTTGATTATTTTGGCGATCATCATCCTGCCAAGCTTTATCCCTTATACCTACAGCGAAACGATCCGCGTCGACGGGCAGCGCGACCGCACGGTCACGAACCTGAAGCCCTACGAGTGGTCGGAAAAAGAGCAAGAATATATTGACAACGGCGGCGAATTATTCCCCCATGTCATGGGCACGGACCAGTTGGGACGTGACTACTTCATTCGGGTCATCATCGGGACGCGCATCTCGCTCATTGTCGGTTTCTTTGCCAGCATCATCGTGCTTGTCATCGGGCTTATCTACGGGTCGATATCAGGCTTTATCGGGGGCAAGGTTGACCTTGTCATGATGCGGATTGTCGACATCATCTACTCCTTGCCTGATACCCTGATGATCATCTTGCTCTCCTTTGTGTTAAAGGAGACCATCGGCAAACAGATACAGGGCACGATCCTGTCAAAGATCGGGACGGGCATGATCAGCATGTTCATTGTCTTCGGCCTGCTCTACTGGGTCAGCATGGCAAGACTCATCCGCGGGCAAATCCTCTCGATCAAGGAAAATGAATTCGTCTTGGCGGCCAACGCCATGGGCGCTTCCACCTCCAGGACGATCCGCAAACATATTTTGCCCAACACCATCAGCGTCATCATCATCTCGACGGCCTTGCAGATCCCTTCGGCTATCTTCACGGAAAGCTTTTTGAGCTTCTTGGGTCTTGGCGTCGCGGTCCCCATGCCAAGTCTTGGCTCCTTAGCCAGTGAGGCCCGACAAGGACTTCAGGCGTACCCTTTCAAACTGCTTTATCCGGCGGTCATCATCTCGTTGATCGTCTTGGCGCTCAACTTAATTGGTGACGGCCTGCGTGACGCGTTTGACCCGAAATTGAGGAAATAGTGATGGCAGAAGTTATTTTACAAGTGAAGGATTTACATACGTCGTTTTTCACCGACGCCGGCGAGGTAAAAGCCGTAAACGGCGTCTCATTCAACCTTGAGAAGGGGAAAGTACTGGGCATTGTCGGAGAGTCAGGCAGCGGCAAAAGTGTCACGGCCTACTCCATCATGCGCATCCTCTCGTTCCCGGGTGAAGTCACAGGCGGGGAGGTGCTCTTCAAGGGAATCGACCTTTTGAAGATCTCAGATAAGAAGATGCGCGAATACCGAGGAGACAGCATCAGCATCATCTTCCAGGATCCCATGACCTCACTGAACCCCGTGTATACGATCGGAAACCAGATCGACGAGGCCATCCGCCTCCATACCGACCGCAAGGGCGAAGCGATTCGCCAGCGCTCGATTGAGCTATTGCGTTTGGTGGGTATCAACGACCCCGCGCGCCGCGTCAAGCAGTATCCTCACGAATTATCAGGCGGCATGCGCCAGCGCGTCATGATCGCCATGGCCTTGGCCTGTGAACCCGATATCCTGATCGCGGACGAGCCGACCACGGCCCTTGACGTAACGATTCAAGCTCAGATCTTAGAATTAATCGCGGACCTGCAAGCGCAGCTTGGCATGGCCGTCATCATCATCACGCACGACTTGGGCGTCATCGCCGACATGTGCGATGAGATCATCGTCATGTACGCAGGCTCCGTTTGTGAGCGCGGCAACACCGACGATATCTTCTACTCGCCCAAACATGAGTACACAAAAAACTTGCTGCGCTCGATCCCGAAGGCACAAAAATCAAACGAGCGGCTTGTCCCGATCGCGGGCAACCCCATCGATCTTTTAAACCTTCCCGAAGGTTGTGCCTTTGCGCCGCGTTGCCGGGCCGCCATGAAGATTTGCCTCACAGAACACCCTGAAGAGCTTGCGATGAGCGAGACGCAGTCCGCCGCTTGCTGGGTGAATGTTAGAGATCAGATCATGGCAGAAACTGAACAAGGAGGTGATCGGGCATGACTTCAAAGGCGAACGACACAATT
>DIRK01000025.1:30297-61240 GCA_002427535.1 Mageeibacillus sp. UBA5438
TCACTGCCCTTGAAGGCAGTGGACGATGTCTCCTTCAATATTAAGTACAAAGAGACATTGGGACTTGTCGGTGAATCAGGTTGCGGCAAAACGACCGTAGGGCGTACCCTCTTGTGGCTGTATCCGCCGACGGCGGGCGATGTGTATTTTGACGGGGGCCAAATCTCCAAAAAGAATGTGAGGGCACTGCGCCGCAATATGCAGATGGTCTTCCAGGATCCTTATTCATCCCTGAACCCGCGCATGACCGTTGAGGACATCATCGGAGAGTCGCTTTCCATCCACCGTATCTTTAAAACAAAAGCGCAACAGCGCGAACGCGTGTACGAATTAATGCGCCTTGTAGGATTGAACAAAGAGCACGCGACGCGTTACGCCCACGAATTCTCAGGCGGCCAGCGCCAAAGAATCGGCATCGCAAGAGCACTTGCCATTAACCCCAAATTCATCGTCTGCGACGAATCGGTGTCCGCCTTGGACGTGTCGATTCAGGCGCAGATATTGAATATGTTTAAAGATCTGCAGGACCAGCTTGACTTAAGCTACCTGTTTATCGCCCACGACATTTTGGTCGTGACCTATATGAGTGACCGGATCGCCGTCATGTATCTTGGCAAAATTGTTGAGATGGCCAAGACGGATGAAATTAATAATAATCCGATTCACCCCTATACAGAGTCTCTTTTTTCCGCCGTCCCGATCCCCGATCCGAAGACGGCAAGAGAGAGCAAACGCATTGTGCTTGAAGGAGATGTTCCGAGCCCGTTGCATGTTCCGAGCGGATGCGCGTTTAGAACGCGTTGCCGTTACGCGACCGAGCAATGTGCTTTGGAGACACCCCCCTTTGAGGATAGAGGCGATGAACATTTTGTCGCCTGTTGGAATCGCTAGGCACTGTGTCCGCAATTTATTTGCGGGACAAGGAGAAAGAAAAGCATATCGCGCGATCTAAAAAAAGATCGCAGCCGCCGAACCGGAACGGCACCCTTTTTCCGGAAAAGTTTCATTGAAAGATGAAAAGGAGGAAAGAATGAAAAAGTTACTGACAATTCTTCTCGTATTCGTCATGATCTTTACGGTCGCGGCCTGTGGTCCGTCCACACCGGCGCCGACGGATCCTGAGAAAACCGAAGGTCCTGTATCATCAGAACCCGGTGGTGAAGAGCCAAGTGATGTGGTTGATCCGCACGACTGGGCGGCCTATGACGCCCTGATCAAAGAGATCAAGTCCACCACGGACTTGAAAGCCCGTGTCGACCTGATGCACAAGGCTGAAGACATGCTGATGGAAACGGGCGCGATCGTCCCGATCTATCACTACAACGACAACTTTATGGCGAAATCAGACCTTAAGGGCTACTATGTTACGCCCTACGCCTATAAGTACTTCGAGAAGGCCACCTATGGCGACAAGTCCACACTGAACCTGTGTATCGCCAGTGAGCCGCAGTACATTGACCCCGCGTTGAACACGGCGGTCGACGGCGCGGTATTGGCCGTTAACTCGTTCTCCGGTCTTGTGACCTACAACGAGAACATGGAGCTTGTGCCTGACACAGCCGAAAAAATTGACATCTCAGATGACAGCCTGACCTACACCTTCACCATGCGTGATGGTCTGAAATGGTCCAACGGCGATGACTTTGACGCGCACGACTTTGTGTACTCCTTAAAGCGCGCAGCGGACCCCGCAACGGGCGCCGACTATCGCTACATGCTCGACGTCATCAAGGGCTACCCCGAAGATGAGACAGAAGACATCGACAACCTCGCTGTCACCGCCTCAGAAGACGGAAAAACGCTCACCATTGAGCTGAAGTCCGTTACGGCGTACTTCCTTGACCTCTGTGCGTTCCCGACCTACTTCCCTGTTCACCAGGAGTCTGTTGAATCCGCTCCCGGCTACAAAGATGCCGACGGCAACATCGTAGACCCCGCAGCCTGGACGCAGGAAGGCGGCTTTGTGTCAAACGGCGCGTTTGTGAATACGGGCTGGGTCCACAACCAGAGCATGACCTTTGAAAAGAACCCTCTGTTCCACCGTGCGGACAATGTCAAACTCGAAAAACTTCACTTCATGCTGAGTGACGACGACACCACCATCTATGCGGCCTACAAGGCGGGCGACCTCGACTTCATCGACAACGTTCCGCCCGATGAGATCAAAACACTCTTAGAGACAAATGATCCTGAGTTCCACGTCGTGGATAACCTGGGAACCTACTTTGTCATCTTTAACGTGAACTCCGACCTCTTCGCCGGTAAAACAGCCGACCAGGCGAACAAGATGAGAAGAGCTTTCATGTATGCGATCGACCGTGAATACATCGTGGACGCTGTGGGACAGACCGGTCAGACATTGGCCAACTCCTTCCTGCCGCCCCTGATGCTCGACGGCACAGGTCATGAGTTCAAGCAGAATTCTGCGACCTACACCTATCCGGACGAGGCATCCGCAGGCTACTTCCCCTACGCGCAAGATCTTGACAGGGCACGTGAACTCTTAGAAGAAGCGGGTTTTGAATTCGGCGACGACGGCAAATTGCTTGCCTCCTCACCGCTGCACATTGAATACCTCTTCAACACGCACGAGGCGCACGCCGCCATCGCGCAGATCATCATCGATGACTTGGCTCAGCTCGGCGTCGAGATGGTCGTCAACCAGATGGACTGGGATACCACCCTGGCCGAGAGAAAAGCGGGCAACTATGACGTGGCCCGTCACGGCTGGATCGCTGACTTCAACGACCCGATCAACATGCTTGAAATGTGGACGACAGACAGCGGCAACAACGACGCTCAGTTCGGAAGATAAGTCCAATGCTTATTAAGCATTGAACGGATCTTCTAATCCGTCGACAAAATACCCGGATCTCCCCTCAAGGAGGTCCGGGTTTTAATTTTCAGGGGGCTTGTTTGCTTTTGTATATAATCATGCTACTATCTATTAGGTACGGGGGAAGAGGTATGCCTATTTTGCGCGTCTTTTCTCAAAATCCAAGTAAATTATAAGGAGTGTGGAGATGAGTCTTGTCATCTTAACGATTGTCATGGCATTCGGGACCGCTTTGGCCCTCGGATATGCCGCCATCAATTTTTACGCCGTCAAGCGTATGGATGAAGGAACAGAACGTATGCAGGAGATCGCGCTCGCGATCCGCATCGGCGCGAGTACCTTCATCAACTACGAATACCGTATCGTCGCGATCATCGCGTCGATTATCGCAGTAGTCTTAGGGGTCATGATCACATGGCAGATGGCCGTCGCCTTTGTGATCGGCGCTGTGATGAGCGCCCTTGCGGGTTATATCGGCATGAAGATCGCCACTTATTCAAACGTCCGTGTGACGAATAAGGCACGCGAAACAAGAAGCCTTTCTGAAACACTGAAAGTCGCCTACCGGGGCGGAACCGTCATGGGCCTTTCAGTCGGCGGATTTGCCCTGTTGGGGATCCTGATTGTCTACCTTGTTTTCGGTCACGCCTTAGGCCAGATGAACGACATCATCGAAGGCATTGAGCATATCAACTGGTGGGGCCTGCCCACCACCTTCACCATTACGCTGTCAGGCTACGCGCTCGGCTGTTCCATCATCGCGATGTTCAACCGCGTCGGCGGCGGTATCTACACCAAGGCCGCGGATATGGGCGCGGACCTTGTTGGCAAAACAGAAGTTGACATCCCGGAAGATGACCCGAGAAACCCCGCCACCATCGCGGACAACGTCGGTGACAACGTCGGTGACGTGGCAGGATTGGGCTCTGACCTTTTAGAATCCTACGTCGGTGCGATTATGTCGGCCGTAATTCTGGCTTGTGAAGTTTTCAGAAGCCATCACATCGATGTCAGCAAGAACATGGTCGCGGCCATGATTAACTTCCCGCTCATCTTCGCCGCGGGTGGCCTGGTCGCCTGTGTATTGGGCATCATGTCACTGCTCATGAAGAAGAAACTCTCTGAAAACCCGCATCACGAACTGAACCTGTCAACATGGATCTCTGCCGGTCTGACCCTCGTCTTTGGTACCGCGATCGCCTGGGTGTTCTTCTCGAATATCCCCGCGGTGGATTTGAAGAACGCACAGTTTACCGCCGGCTGGATTTCGCCGCTCTTAGCCGCCAGCATGGGCGTGATCGCCGGTATCGTCGTCGGAATGTTCGCGGAATACTACACGAGCTATTCCTACAAACCGACCATTACAATCGCTGAATCAACACGTGAGGGCGTCGCCCTGACCGTCACCGAAGGCCTGGCCGTCGGGATGAAATCGACGATGTACCCCTGTGTCACCTTAGGACTTGCCATCTTGGGCGCGTACCAATTAGCGGGCATGTACGGCGTCGCCATGGCCGCGACCGGCATGCTCTCCTTTGTCACGGCGACCGTGTCAGTTGACACCTACGGCCCCATCGCGGATAACGCGGGCGGCATCGCTGAGATGAGCTTCTTGGACGACGAAGTCCGTCAGATCACGGACACATTGGACGCTGTGGGCAACACGACCGCCGCGATCGGCAAGGGCTTTGCCATCGGCTCCGCCGCGCTGGCCGCGCTCTCCATGATCTCGTCCTACCTGTTTACCTTTACCCCTCCGACGGAGATGATCATTCTCGACGCCATCCAGCCCCTGACCTTGGTCGGGCTCGTCATCGGCGGCGCCTTGCCCTTCATGTTCTCCGGCATGCTGATTGACTCTGTCACGAAGACAGCGCGTCTTATGGTAGTGGAAGTCCGCCGCCAGTTCCGTGAGATCAAGGGCCTGTTGGAAGGTGAAGTTTTGCCTGACTATGAGACATGCATCGCCATCTCGTCTAAAGGCGCCTTAAAAGAAATGCGCGGATCCGCGCTCTTTGCCGTGCTGTTCCCCGTGATCTCCGGCTTCGTCTTTGGCCCCCTCTTTGTGGCCGGCCTCTTGATCGGCTCAACCCTTTCCGCGATCATGCTCGCGCTCTTCACCGGCAACGCCGGCGGCGCCTGGGACAACGCGAAAAAGTTCATCGAAGTGGGCGGCGTAGAAGGCCTCTCCCGCGAGTCGGAAGAGCATAAGCACGCGATTGTCGGCGACACCGTCGGTGACCCCCTGAAGGACACCGTCGGACCTTCACTTGACATCCTGATCAAGATCATGTCCGTCGTCTCCCTCGTCATGGGTGCCGTGTTCGCACGCTTCAACCTGTTAGATCTTATTAAGTCACTTCTGGCTTAATCGAATCGCTCAGACATTCAAAGGACGGGTTCTCCCCAAGGGGTGGAACCCGTCCTTTTATATGAGACAATAACGCCATGAGTCATGCAGAAAAAAGACTGTTCACCGCCATCGAGATCCCTTATGAATGGCACCTGGCCATCCGCCGCTTACAAGATACATTGCGGCGCGAAGGCGTACGCGCACGCTTCACCCCTGAAGCGCGCATCCACCTCACCTTAAACTTCATCGGGGAGACAAGAGAAGAGGCGCGAATACGAGATGTGTTAGCGGGTTTAGAGCGCCCTGTTGCTCCCTCCTTATCATTGGGCTCCGTCGGCCTATTTCCCCGCCGTAAAGGCGGCGACCTCATCGTCTGGGAGATCGACTGTGACCCTTCCTTTTTGGTCTACCAGGAACAAGAAAAAAAAGCACTCGGATCCTTAGACCTCCCTATGGACAACAGGCGCTATCGCCCGCACCTTACGATCGCGCGGGAGGCCTTCGGCGATTATTTAAAAACAGATGCGTTCAATCACAACCAGAATGAAACAAACGCCTTCCGTATCAAGGAAGCCGTGTTGTTCCAATCCTTATTTGAAGCGGGAAAATTGCAGTACCTTCCGCTTCTTCGGTACTTGTTTTCAAAGTAGAAAGGCCAAGCGATGTTTCAGATTACAAAAGCACTCGTCACAGGCGCAAGCTCAGGGATCGGAAAGGGCATCGCGGATCAATTATTGGGTGAGGGCTGCGAAGTCTTTGCTTTATCAAGGCGGGTGTTAGATGAGAACCAGTTCCAAAAAGGGGGGACCCTCCACCAAATTGCCTGCGACATCACGGACGAACAGTCCTTAATCGAAGCCTTTGATCAAATAAAAGAAAAAACCGATCGTTTAGATGTGTTGTTTTCAAACGCGGGTTTTGGGATCGCGGGGGCCATCGCGGATACCCCCAAAACCCAAGTCATCCGCCAATTTGATTTAAATGTCTTCTCAGCGGTGGAGGTCATACGAAAAGCCATCCCGTTATTAGAGACAGCCGGGGGAAGGATTCTTTTGACAAGCTCTGTGGCCGCCGTGGTGCCATTACCCTTTCAAAGCTTTTATTCAGCCACCAAAGCTTCTTTGAATATCCTGGCGCAAACCCTTGATACTGAGTTAAAGCCCTTTGGCATCCGTGCCATCGCGGTCATGCCGGGGGATGTCTCGACAAACTTCACAGACCACCGCGACAAGAAGGTTTGTCCCGTGACGCATTACGGGGAACGCTGTGAGTCGTCGATTGCCCGTATGGAAAAAGACGAACGGGAGGGGACCGCCCCCCGGGTGATCGCGGGGAAGTTCATCCGCATTGCTAAAAAGAATCATCCGAAGCCTCTGTACGGCCTGGGATTCTTTTACAAATGTGTGCTCTTGCTCTACAAGCTTTTGCCCGTGCGACTGATGAATAAGCTGATTGCGCTGCTGTACGGTTAGTCACTTGCCAAACCAAGAACATATGGTAAAATGAGCGGGCGTCCGAAACAAGGGACGTGACCCGGGCGATTAGCTCAGTTGGGAGAGCGCTGCGTTCGCATCGCAGAGGTCGAGAGTTCGAATCTCTTATCGTCCACCAAGAGGGCGCCCGCAAGATAAGCGGGCGTTTTTCATGAGAGAGAAGAAACGATGCCGAAAAACAAAAATGATCAGATTGCCGCCATCTTCGACTTGGACGGCACCCTTTTAGACACCCTGCCTTCACTTATCGCCGCCGCGAACGAAACCATGCGGCTTATGGGACTTCCCGGCTTTGGCGACGAGACGGTCGTCACCTTTGTCGGCATGGGTTGGCGCGTCTTTGTCGACCGCATGATGGACGCCGCGGGTATAGCCGACCCAAAAACAATTAAACTGGCGCAAGAAATCTACCTTGAAACATTCACACGGATGAGCAGCTACCATGTCACGCCCTTTCCCGGCATTTATGAATTGTTAGTATCTTTAAAAGAAGCGGGCTTGAAAATCGCCGTCGTCACAAACAAAAGTGACAAACTCACCTCCGGCGTCATGCGTGACGCCTTCCCCCAAGGCTATGAACTCTTTGACATTTTGCGAGGCGCCAAACGCTTCGTGCCCTTAAAACCCGATCCGACAGCCACATTCGATGTATTGAAACAACTCAACGCCTCCCCTGAAAAATCCTTTTTCATCGGGGACAGCGACATCGATATCCTGACAGGCAAAGCCTGCGGCATGCACACCGTCGGCGTGAGATGGGGCTATCGCGACGCTTCGGAACTTGCGGCATTAAACCCGGACTTACTGGCCAACACGCCCGAAGAAGTCGGACACTTTATTTTAAAGACGATTCGTACTTAACCCGCTCTTGTTCCTCTAAAACCTTTAAGTCGATCTTGCCGATCAGGGTTTGAGGAAACTTGTCCAGGTACTCGATCTCTTTTGGAATTGCGTAACGCAACAGGCGCTCACCGATCAGCTGTACAATTCTTTCTTCCAAAGCCGGCTTATCCGTCCCGTCCTTGACACGCAAGAACACCTTCACTACCTGCATCTGGTAAGGATGCGGAATGCCGATGGCCGCTACCTGCAGCACCTCAGGAATCTCCGCGATCAGGTTTTCAATCTGTATCGGGTAAATCGGGATACCCGACACCTTGATCATGCGCTTGATACGGCTTGTAAAGTGGTAGAAACCATCGGGGTCACGGTAACCCAGATCGCCCGTCTCCACCCAGATCTCGCCGTCCGCGTGGCGGACAAGCGCTTCATTCGTGGCCTCAGGCTGGTTCAGGTAACCCTTCATGACCATGGAACCGGTGACACAAATCTCGCCGATCTCACCGTCTTCTTTGATTTCTTTTGTCTCAGGATCGATGATCTTCATCTTCGTATTGGCCAAGGGTAAACCGATGCCGCTTCGGTCAGAGGAAGCGTCATGCGTCAAACTGCACACCGTGACCGTCTCCGTTAAGCCGTAACCCTCGCGCAAACGACCGTTTGCGCCGCGTTCTATCAAGAAGCGATCAAAGCGCTCTTTCAATTCAGGCGTCAGGGAATCACCGCCGCAAAACAAAGCTCTAAACGAAGAAAAATCAACATGCTGCATCAGGGGATCATTTAACACCGCCTCAAACAGTGTCGGCACACCGGCCATCAAAGTCGGTTTTTGCTTCTTGATGATCCGGGCCAACTTCTTCGTGGAAAACTGCGGCACAAGAATACACGCCGCGCCGTTCACCAGCATCGCGTGCATCCCGATACACAGGCCAAAGCCGTGAAACAGGGGCAAAATCGCAATAAACGACTCTCCGTAAGGCCTCGGGGCATCAATGGGGAACCCAAGCGCTGTAAAAATCTGGCAGGCAATCCCGTTGAAATTGCGATCCGACAGCATCACGGTCTTGGCCGCCGCCGTGGTACCACCGCTGTGCAGGTACACCGAAACGCGATCCGGATCATCCGCGGGGGCGGGGAGTGCGGTGTCTTTCCCGTTTTTCACCATCTCATCCCAAAGGAGCCAGTGCCTATTTTTAGGCATGAGGCTCAAGGCTTTTTTTCCCTTCGTCCAATAAAGACCCATGCGGCTCAAGGTATCGCCTGAACGCGCCATGGGGGCAACCAAGACCGTCTCAAGCGGGGATCCCGGGCGATGTTCTTCCACATGCGCGGCAAAGCGCTTCATAAAAATTTCGGGGAAACATAAGAAACGACTTTCGGTCTCATGGATAATCTCCATCACCTGGGCGGCCGGCGCCAAAGGATGGATCATGTTACAGACGCCGCCTAAGCGGTTCACGGCATAGAACAAAACAACCGTCTCGGGGATGTTCGGCAGACAGATGGCAAAGACATCGCCCTTTTTGAATCCCATTTGGATGAGGCCTTTCGCGCAGTCATCGATTTCGCGGTCTAGCGCCTCAAAGTTCATGCGGGCATTCAAAAAAGACAAAGCCTCTTCGGACGGGCGAAGAAGCGCCATATCGTGCACAATGTCGTACATCGTTTTGTTCGGGATATCAAAGTGTTCTTGAAAACTTTTGTCTACGATCGAGGGATCGGGGAATTGTTGATACATGGGGTCCTCCCTTCATACATCGATGTCCATCGAGTATTCATCATTCTATCATTTATGGGAGGCATACCCTATAATTATTCTATTGGTTTGCAAAATGAGAAAAAGGTGAGGGAATGGCAAAAGCAAAAACAATATTTGTCTGTGAAGAATGCGGCCACGAGACGAGCGGTTGGCTTGGGCGTTGCCCGTCTTGCGGGGCCTGGAATTCCTTTTTTGCCCAAAAGGAAACAGCGCCCCCCAAAGCGGGCGAACGCCGCGGGAGCTGGCTTTCCCAAGAGGGAGAAGCGGGGGCGGAAGTGATCGATCTTTCCTCAGTGGACATCCAGAAAGCACCCAAAGAACCCACCCATATAAAAGAACTGGACCGCGTCCTGGGTGGAGGTTTGGTCCAAGGTTCCCTTATCCTTTTAGGCGGCGACCCGGGCATCGGGAAATCCACCCTGGCGCTTTCCATTGTAGGGAACCGAAAGAGGGGGGAAGTCCTCTATGTCACAGGCGAAGAGAGTGCCGAGCAGGTCGCGGCAAGAAGCCGCCGCTTAGGACTCCAAAGTCAATCCATCCCGCTTGTCACCACGACGAATCTTTCGGCCATCGAAGCCTTGTTGGCAGAACGCCGCCCCGAGCTTGTGGTCATCGACTCCATCCAGACGGTATACGCGGATGACGTCAATTCCGCCCCGGGAAGCGTCGCCCAGCTTCGCGAAGCCGGGATGGGCTTCTTGCGCATGGCCAAGTCGCTCGGCATCACGATTATCCTGACAGGCCATGTCACAAAAGAAGGCGCGATCGCGGGGCCGCGTGTCTTGGAACATATGGTGGACACCGTCCTTTATTTTGAAGGTGAAAAGGACAGCCCCCTGAGAATCCTGCGCGCGGTGAAAAACCGCTTTGCCTCCACCGAAGAAATCGGAATCTTTGAAATGACCGAGCAAGGCCTGCTGTCCGTTTTGGAAGCTTCCGGGCTATTCATAGACGGCAAACCGAAAAATGTTCCGGGCTCCGTCACCACCGCTATATTAGAAGGGACGCGCCCGATCCTGTTAGAGATCCAGGCGCTGACCGTGCCGTCGAACTACGGCACACCCATTAGGATGGCCCAGGGCCTCGACCGCTCACGCCTCGTCATGCTCATGGCCGTGGCCGAAAAAAAGACAGGGATTGACATGGGTGCGCTTGACGCCTACGTCAACGTCACCGGAGGCTACCGCGTGAAAGGAACCTCCGTCGATCTGGCGGTCTTAGCCGCCCTCATCTCATCCGTACGTGACAAACCGGTGAAAACCGACATCATTGTCGTCGGAGAAGTAGGACTGACCGGTGAAATACGCGCCATCTCCCGCATGGTCGATTCTTTGGAAGAGGCTTACCGCACAGGCTGGACGCGCTTTGTCGTACCGGCCGCCGCCAAGGGGAAACTCATGCGCTTTGAAGAACGCAGTGACGTCCAAGTGTTTTACGTCAGCGAATTAAATGAGGCCTGGGACCTTTTGTTCCAAAAGGAGGCGAAAGGTGACTGACACGCCACAGGTATTTGCCATCTTGCTTGCCGCGGGGAGCGGGCGCCGAGTGGGACATACTGAAAACAAACTATTTTTAGACATTCTGGGACGCACGATTTTGGAGCGAGCGGCCCGCCGCCTTTTTTTACACCCCCGGGTCACCCAAGGGATTGTCGTCATTTCTGAGGACGAAAAAATGCGCGTCCGATCCCTCTTAGAAGCCATGTCTACAGAAGTTCCCCTCGTCTTTGTCAAAGGAGGCAAGACACGCCAGGAATCAGCGTATTGGGGGCTATTGGAAGCGTCAAAAATAGCGGGCGACAAAAAGGCGTCGCGCAACATCGCGCTCATCCACGACGCCGCCCGCTGCTTTGTCTCCGACCGGATCATCCAAGATGTCGTTGACACGATCGTGAATGAACGCGTGGGGGCCGCCCCCGCGATCACACCGCCCGACACCACACGGCTTTTAGATGAAAAGGGCCTGTATGTCAAAAAGACCCTTCCGCGAGAACGCGTGGCGCTCATGCAGACGCCCCAGGGGGCCGATCTGGATGTACTCTTACAGGCGCTTGAAATCGCAAAGACAAAGGACGTACAGGCCACCGACGACCTTGAGCTCCTGATCCGCATCGGCTATCCGGTGAAACTTGTTTCGGGCGAAGTGGAAAACATGAAGGTGACCGTGAAAGAAGATTTACCGCTTGCTTCATTTTTCGCCGAAAGCCATCCCCATTTATGATAAACTGTCAGAAACAACAGTCGTTCAATGATGTGCGTAATCATTTAACTTCACCTCCAGGAGGTTTCTTATGGCCAAGGCACCCCAGCCGACAACAACCCGTTTACAGACCACTGTAAACGCCCGCTATTACCCCGGTGAGGGCGTGGCGGACGCTTACTGTCTCGACGGCAAATTTCCGGGCAAACGTGAAACGCGCACGGTCAATCTGACGCTTGACCGCGAAGCCCGCAGCTTCTTGATTTCCGTTTTCGCCTATCCGACGGATGCGAGAACAAGGCAGGAAACATGGCAGGCGCCGCTCGTCAAGCTGTCCGCACAGCTTGCCGACCTTGGTGGCGAAATCGACACGGATATTAATGATCTTGCCGAAGCGGCCCTTGATGTGACAGGCGGCCTGAAACTTGCAGAAGAAGAGGGGCGTGAACCGTACTTTAGTTCGATCATCGTAAGAGACGGAGAAATCGCCTCTGTGACCGTGGGTGAGGGACTGGCCTTTATTTACCGTCAGGGCGTGCTCTATCCTTTGACAAGCCACGGAAAAGAACTAGAAGCCATTGATGTGCGCGGCGACCGCGTGGAGGGTGTTTTTGATTTTATTGCCGGAGAAGCCGGGGCGATTCGTTATTCGAATATCGCGCAGGTGGAAGACGGCGATCTTGTGGTGCTATGTAACGGCGAACTGTATGACGTGGTGGGCCAAAAAGAGTTGATGCGGCTTTTAGGAGACGCGGAAGATGAGATGGATGCCGCCGCCTCCCTATTGACCGCGGCCGCTTCCCAGATGCCCGGCACACCGATGCAGGTGGCCGTCACACGGATCTCCCAGATGAAGGCCTCCGAACAACAGACGAGCAAATTCAGCCTCGGACGTTTTGCGACCCAGGCGATGGAGCCGGTGGTCATTCCCGAAGCGCCGCCTGTGGATCCCGCATTTGCCAGAACACAGCGTTATGAGCGCCAGGATATGGTCGACCGCGGCCGTCGCGAACCGCCGCGTGAGGAAGAACCCGCATGGGATCTGCCTCCGATGCCGGTGAGTGAGGCGACCGAGCCTTTTGAATCGGTGGTCCCGAGAATGGGCGGCTTTGATGAGGAGCGCCCCTTCGATGACTTCTTTGAGGCGTCAGCCTTCGGACAAGAAGAAACGGATCTTCCGGTCTTTGCCTATTCACCTGACCAGCAAAAACGCAGACGTCAGGAGGGGACAGGCGGCTACGGCGATTACGATCGTCGTGACCTATGGGATACGGGCGATGATCTTGACGCGCCGCGCGGCTATGACCCCTACGGCGACGACTATGACGATTATGATGACGGATACAGCAGGAAACCCAAAAGAGGATCGGACCAGACAAGACGCCTTGTCTTTTACGCCATCCTGATCGCGATCATTGTGATCTGTATCGTCGCGCTCATCAAGCTCTTGGGCGGGAGTAAGAAACCGGTGGAGACAGAACCCCCTGAGACCTCACCCTCGATTTCGGTGCCGGTTGAACAGACCACCCCACCCACCCAGACCGAACCGCCCGAAGAGACGGAGCCCCCGGAGCCGACAAGCGTGGATCGGATCCACGTCGTGGTCGCCGGTGATTCCTGGTGGGGGATCTGCATGCGCTATTATGATCGGGCCAGTGAGACGCTTTGCGAGAAGCTTGCGGAATATAATGACATGAGCGTCACGAATCTTTATGTCGGAAATGAGATCGCAATTCCGCCGCTGTCTGAACTGTTGGGCGACTGACCGCTTGATTTGTAGCGGAGACGATAAGAAAGGCCCGGAAGTTCCGGGCCTTTGCACATAAACATACATTCGAGGTGAACCACGTGAAAGAACTAAGCCTTAATACCATCCGAAGTCTCTTTCTAGACTTCTTTAAACAGCATGGGCACCTGGTCCTGCCAAGCTTCTCGCTTGTGCCCGAAAACGATCCTTCGATCCTCCTCATCAACGCGGGGATGACCCCGATGAAATCATGGTTCACAGGCTCTGAAACACCGCCTGCTCCCAGAATCGCCACCTGTCAAAAATGTATCCGCACACCGGACATCGACCGTGTGGGCATCACGGACCGCCACGGGACTTTCTTTGAGATGCTGGGCAACTTTTCCTTCGGCGACTACTTTAAAAAGGAAGCGATTCAATGGGCCTGGGATTTCTCTCTCGAGGTCTTAGGCATGCCCGAGGAGCGGATCCACGTCACGGTCCATGTCGACGACGATGAGGCCTATGACCTGTGGATTAAAACTGGTGTGCCGCCTGAGCGCATTTCACGTTTTGACGAGGAGAATTTTTGGGAGCACGGTACCGGCCCCTGCGGCCCCTGTTCCGAATTGTTCTTCGACCGGGGGGAAGCGTACGGCTGCGGCAGTCCTGACTGCGCGGTGGGCTGTGAATGCGACCGTTACATCGAATACTGGAACCTGGTGTTCACCCAGTTCGACAAACAAGAGGATGGAAGCTACGTTCCCTTGGAAAAGAAAAACATCGACACAGGCGCGGGCCTTGAGCGCATCGCGGCCATCATGCAGGGCGTCACGAGCATGTTCGAAGTCGATACCATTCGCGCCATCTTGGACTCTGCCTCAAAAGAAACCAATACCGTCTACGGCGCCTCACAAGAAACGGACATCGCCATACGGGTCATCACGGACCATGTGCGCTCCGCCATGATGATGATCGCCGACGGGATCTTGCCCGGCAATGAGGGGCGAGGCTATGTGCTGCGCCGCCTGATCCGCCGCGCCTCACGGCAGGGGAGGCTCTTAGGCCTTGACCGCCCCTTTTTGACGCCCATCATGAGGACGGCGATCTTACAGTCCCAGGAACACTATCCTGAGCTCGGCCGTGAGGAGGCAATTATCGCGGTGTTGGAAACTGAAGAAAAGCGCTTTGACCGGACCATCCGCCAGGGGCTCGAGCTCTTGCAGGAGGCCTGCGATAAAGAAAAGGAAAAGGGAAGCGCTATCCTCTCAGGTAAAATCGCCTTCTTATTGCACGACACCTTCGGCTTTCCCATTGAGTTGACGACCGAGATTGCTAAAGAAATGGGTCTTACAGTCGACCGTGAAAGCTTTAATATTGAGATGCAGGAGCAGCGAACAAGGGCGAGGGCCGACTTTTTAGAAAAAACGTCCACGGCCTGGGGCCAGGTGGTCCTGCCCGATGAGGTCCGTGCGCTCGAAGCGACTCGCTTCTTAGGTTATGACACATTGGAAGCCAAAGAAACACTCCTGTACATCCTCCGACTGTCAGAGGACAAGAAATCACTTCTTTTGGTCGATGAAGCCCAGACGGGCGATGAGGTCTTCCTGGTCACCCAAGCGACGCCCTTCTACGCCTTAGGCGGCGGCCAGACCGCCGACCAGGGCATGGGCTACCAGGCAGGCGGCACGGCTGTCATTGACAGTGCTGAGCGCACAGGCGACGGCATTGTCCTCCACCAGGCGACCGTGGGACAGGGGACACTGAAAGTGGGAGATACGATCTCTCTTTCTGTCGCTCGCGGCGAGCGCAAGGCCACCGCAAGAAACCACACAGCCACGCATTTACTGCACGCGGCGCTCCGCGCCATCTTGGGCGAACAGACCACCCAGAAAGGTTCCTTCGTGTCGCCTGACAGACTCCGCTTCGATTTCCAGCATGACGGCCCTGTCAGCGATGAAAAATTGCGTGAGATCGAGCAGTTTGTGAACCGTGCCATCTTAGATGACCTGAAGGTCAACACCGAACTCATGGCCATCGATGAAGCAAGAGCCTCGGGCGCGGTGGCGCTCTTTGGCGAAAAATACGATGACGCGGTGCGCGTGGTGTCCTGCGGCGCCCTGTCGCGCGAACTTTGCGGGGGCACACACCTCAGTTCCACAGGTGAAATGGCATTTTTCCGCATCCTAACCGAAAGCGGAATCGCGTCGGGCATCCGCCGCATTGAAGCGGTGACAGGAGAGCGGGCGGTGGAAGAGGCGGCCGCAGACGCTGAACTCTTGACGCTTTTGGGAGAACAGCTGCGCGCGCCTAAAAAAGAACTTCTGAATAAACTGATTCATTTGGAAGACCGCGTCCGCGAACTGTCAGACGAGGTCAAAGCCTTAGAACGCGGCAAGTTGGCCGAGTCGGTGGAAGACATCAGCTCGGAGGAGGAAGTCATCGGAGCCTTTCATGTGTTGACCCATGTGTTTTCTGATTTTGACGCCGAACAGCTTCGAGAAGCCGGCGACCGCTTCCGCGACCGCCTGGGCGAGATGGCCGTCGTGGTCTTGGCTTCCGCCTTGCCCGACAAGGTCCTGTGGCTTGCCATGGTAGCTCCGGGCGCGGTGAAAAAAGGCATGAAGGCCGGCGATCTGGTCCGAGAGGCCGCGAAGATAACAGGTGGCGGAGGCGGCGGGCGCCCGGATATGGCGCAGGCCGGCGGCCGCGACGTCAGTCAAGTGGATGTAGCCTTTGAGGCCATACGTTCAATGATCCGGGAGATATAAGGATGGAAGACTGTATTTTTTGCAAAATAGTAAAAGGGGAGATCCCTTCCAACAAAATCTATGAGGATGAGCATCTCTTAGCCTTTCACGATATTTCACCGCAGGCGCCTGTCCATGTCCTAATCGTGCCGAAGCCCCATTATGAGGATCTTTACCTGATGGCCGGAAAGGATGAGGGCCGAAAGGCCCTTAACAAGGTCATGGAGGCATTGCCCTTGATTGTCCGTGAGGCGGGATTAAGCGAGGAGGGCTTTCGCCTGATTAATAACTGCGGAAAAAACGCCGGTCAGACGGTCATGCATGTGCATTTCCATCTGATCGGCGGTGTAGCGCTCGGTCCTAAAATTCTTTAGTCCGTGACGCCATCGTTTCCGATCGCTTTTAACAGCTTCCTGATCTTGGTCGTCGGGTCAAGGAGGGAAGAGAGCGAGGCGTTGTGGTTCAAGGCGTCGATGATCAGGGCGACAAAGCGCGAGACACTGACATCACAGTACCAGGGCGCCTTTAAAAGTTCCGGCGATCGGTAGATCAAGTTGGTGCAGAAGATGGCGTCAATGATGCCGTCTTCATACGCCTGATTGAAAAGATCCAATCCGTCAGTGAACAACCCAAAAGTGCCGACGCCGAAGATGCGCCGCGCGTTTTTCGCTTTTAAGGTCTTTGCGATCTCGAGCATCGATTCACCCGATGAAATCATATCGTCCACGATAATCATGTCGCGGCCTTCCACTTCACCGCCCAAAAACTCATGCGCGATGATGGGGTTGCGGCCGTTTTTCACAACCGTGTAGTCCCGGCGCTTGTAGAAGGTGCCAAGCGGGATACCCAACACCGAGGCGTAGTACATGGCGCGGTAGATGGCGCCCTCATCGGGGCTGATCATCATCATCTCGTCATGGAGGAAGCGGATATCCGGGAAGGCGCGCACAATGGTCTCCAATACCTGGTAGGTGGTCGGCACGTTTTCAAAGCCGGAGGTGGGTGTGGCGTTCGCCACGCGCTCGTCATGGGCGTCAAAGGTGATGAAGTTCGCTACCCCGAGCTCGTCTAACTCAATCAGCATGTGGGCGCAGTCAAGCGACTCGCGCGCGTTTCTTCTGTGCTGACGTCCCTCATACAGGTAGGGCATGATGACATTGATCCGGCGCGCCTTGCCGGAGGCGGCGAGGATGACGCGTTTCAAGTCCTGGAAATGATCGTCCGGGCTCATGCGGTTGTCGTAGCCCCGCATCTTGTAAGTCACTGAGTAGTTCGTCACATCGCAGAGAATGTAAAGGTCATGGCCGCGGATGGTGCTTTCAATGACGGCCTTACCCTCGCCTGAGGAGAAACGGAAGGCGTTGACGGGGACGTGGAAGTCTTCCCGCAGGAAGCCGGGCTGGATGCTTGCCGGATCCATTTCTCCAAGATAATCTTTGCGCCGTGTGACAAGCGCCATATTCACTTCATCTGAAAAAGTTCTGGCCCCTTTTAAGGCGATGAGCGCGACCGGTGCGATCGGCGCCATCGGGTTCTTACCGTATTGGTCGTAAACGTAATAATTAGTGTCGCCGCGCTTATGAACTTTCTTCAATTCTTCCGCTGTCATAGTATTACTCCTCATAATGGATTTTGTGGATTGATATCCGCAAAGCTGAGCTGTTTGTCGGTCAGCGACGATTGTGGCAATATTTTCTTTTTTTGCTCCTCGAGTAGCTGGTCGATACGCGCCGCCGGCGCCATCAGACGGGACAGCGAAGCGTCATGGTTCAAAGCTGAAATGAGAAGCGCCAGGTCATCGGCCATGGGAATATCCGTGTACCAAGGCGATGACAAAACCTCAGGCGGCCGGTAGGACATGTCGGTTGAGAAGATGCGCTCGATCAAACCGCTCTCCCAGGCTTGGCGGAGGGGTTGGATGCCTTCGGTGAACTGCGCGAAGGACACGGCGCAGATGATGCGCCCGGCGCCTCTTGACTTCAATTCGCTCGCGCTCGCGATGAGATCGCGTCCGCTGTCGAGCATGTCGCTGATGATGATAATATCTTTACCTTCGACCGAATCGCCGAGGAAGGTGCGCGTTTCAATTTGATTCAAGGACTCGCCGACATATTGAAAATCGCGGCGATTATAGAAAATGCCCAAGGGCACCTTCATGGCCGAGGCGACAAAGATGCTCCGGCTGATGCTGCCCTCGTTGGGACTGACGATCATGAGGGAATCCGCGTCGACCCGAAGGTCTGGAATAGTTTGAAAGATGGTGCGGATCGTCTGGTAGGAGGTCGGAAAGGATTCAAAGTTGGAACTCGGAACGGCGTTGGCCACCCGTGAGTCGTGCGCGTCAAAGGTGATGAAATTATCGATGCCGAGACTGAAGAGGTAGCGCAGCATGGCGCCGCAGTCAAGCGACTCCCGCGCGGTCTTTCGAAAGCGTCGGCCTTCAAATAGGTAGGGCATGATGACATGGATGCGTTCGGCGGAATCGCGTGTGCAAAGGATCAGCCGTACGAGATCAAGGAAGTGTTCATCGGGCCCCATCGACACATCGGAACCGTATCGACTATAATGAGCGCCGTAGTTTAACACATCCGTCAGGATGAATAAATCGTGGCCGCGGACCGTATCAATGACATGGGCTTTGCCCTCACCGGAGTCGAAACGTGAAAGATCGACCTCAATGCGGTAGTCTTGACGTACATAGCCGGGGATATCGAGGACTTCAGGCCGCTCAAGAGCGATGGCCTGTCGTCTGAGACTTAATTGATGATTGACGCGTTCGGCAAGCGCGGGATCCAGTTGTTCATTAATCAGACCGATCGGACCGTATGAATCGAGCTCAGGGTCATCGCCAAAAAGGTTTTTGACAGATTGATCGGCCGGAAAAGCAATATTTTGCATAGACGTCCCTCCGGTGCCACCAGTATAGCAGATGAAAGGCGGTTCTTTGAACATGAGTGAGCGAGCAAAACGATCCTACGACGCCTCAGGCGTCGCCTATGTCGCGGCGGCGTCTGTGAAGCAATTTCCCAAGCCCCATCGTCCGGAAGTGGTCTTTGCGGGGCGCTCCAATGTGGGTAAATCAACTCTTGTCAATGCGTTGAGTCGCCGCAAAAGTCTGGCGCGTACGAGCAAAACCCCGGGGAAGACGAGGCTCGTCTTTTTCTATGAACTGTCCGAAGACTATTACTATGTCGACCTGCCGGGCTACGGTTACGCAAAAACCTCACGCGGTGAACAGGACGCCTTTTCGAAGGTGACGAACGACTATTTTGAAAATGATCGCCCGATTGCCATCGTGCTGTTGCTTTTGGACATACGACGGGGTTTTGGCAAGCTTGACCTTGAGATGCTCGACTACCTGTGCCACTTTGACATCGACTGGCAGGTCGTTTTGACCAAGGCCGATAAACTGTCGCGCCAGGCGGCATTAAAAGCAGAAAAGGACGTGATGGAGGTCATCCGGGACTACGCGGAGCGCTACCAAAAAACGGCGCGCCCCCCCCTTTCCGTGTCCGCGGGGCAAAGCCCCCGTGACCTGCGCATGCAGCGTTTGGAAGAGGAGATCTTGGACTTTGTTGAAAAAGCGCGTTCGAATTGACAAGAACGGGCGCTTTTTAGCCAACGATCCATCCAAATGAGCTATCGGATAGGCGCATACTGCCCCTATGGGCGCGCCATCTGACACAGGTTTTTTCAAGTCGTTTCTAATAGCGCGCCCGGGCGCGCTATTATTTTTCCTTTTATTGACCGTACAACTTGTTTTCACGCGCTTTGCCGTTGCAAAATCGGAGCGTGAACTCCCCCCGGGCAATCATTATTTTTCAGGGGTCATTACGGATCCCGGAGTCATCCTGTCAGAGGATCCGGGTCAGGGGCGCACACAGACCGTACGCCTCGACAACGGCATCCGCGCGCTTTTATGGTTGGAACAACCGGGCAAAAGGGGCGATCGCGTGTCGGGGACGGCGGTCTTTACGGTCGGGGAGGGAACCCGAAACCCCGGAGGCTATTCCAAGCGAAACTACCTGTTATCAAAAGGAGCCCTTTGGGAAGGGCGGCCCCGTTCTGTGAAGCTTTTACCTCAAAGTGGATTCTTCCTCTCAGTTCGGCGTTTGCCGGACCGCCTGAGAGACTACTTTCGCACACGCTTTGACAGCGTCTGGCAATCGCCTAAAGGCCCCCTTTTGTTATCTTTATCGTTAGGGGATACACGACTTTTAGAGGAGCGTGAGAAGTATGAACTGCAAACGGCCGGCCTGTCACATCTGACGAGCGTGTCAGGGACGCATCTGTTGTTTATTACAGGGCCCTCGGAGCGTTTTTTTAAAAAACTTCGTCTGTCTTCTCGTATGCGTACCATCCTTATGATTTTTATCCTATTGCTTCCCGGTATCCTGAGCGGCTGGAAAAGCGGCATCTGCCGCGCTTCACTCATCAGCTTGTTTCGGATGGCGGACCGGCCCTTAATGCGACGCCGGGACGTTTATAACACACTTTTCTTCGTGGGGAGTCTTTTGCTTTTGTTCAATGCCTATGCGCTTTACGACACAGGCTTTTGGATGAGCTTCATGACGGCCGCGGCCGTCAGTTTCATGTCCGAGCTGCAGGATAAAAAAGAAGGGCAAGGAAAAAAAGGCGGTTTTGTCGCTTCATGTCGCGCTTCGTTTCTCTTTTCCATCGCCGCGCAAACCGCCGTCTTGCCCTACCAGATGATGTCCTCACCCGGGATCCACCTTTTAGCGCCCTTGGCCAATGTCATCGCCCTGCCCTTGGCCTCAATCCTGATGGCTTCTTGCTATCTTTTTCTTTTTCTCCTTTTACCCTTTTCGAATAGCTCGGTCATATATAAAGCCGTAAGCGCGCTCTTTTTATTCTTCTTGAACGGACTTTCCTCTTTATTCCAATGGATCGCAAGGACCGTCACGCGCATGCGCTTGGCCTTCGTGCCGCTGAAATATGTCCTGCTGTTTTTGCCCCTGCTCGTCCTTGTTATCCTTTTTGTTAAGCGCCGAAGCTTTGTTTTGAAGTATATAAAGATCCTCCTCTTTTCTTTTACATTATGCTTGGCCTTTGTTTTATTATTTTTCTTCTCCTTTTCAAAAACAAGCTTCCTGTTTCTCGACGTGGGGCAGGGGGATGCGACCCTCTTAGTGAAAAAAGGTCACGCGCTCCTGGTGGACGGCGGTGACAAGGGGCATGGTTACCATACGGTCATCCCCGCGCTTCGCATGCAGGCCATAAGCGCCATCGACCTTGTCATCCTGACGCACGCGCACAGTGACCACGCTTCGGGTGTCATGGAACTCATGGAGGCTGGCGTGGTGAGGGCGCTTTGTATGCCTATACGTTCGGATGAAATAAACCGATCACCTTCCCAGGAAGAAGATATGAGTGACGCCATAGAAACGCTCGCGTCGGACGAAGGCATCGCGCTTTATCATTTGAAAACGGGCGATGTCATTGACTGGCGCGGTGTGAATCTTGAGGTGTTGTCTCCGGATGACAAGCTGCGAGGCGATCTGAACGAGCGTTCGCTCGTGCTGTCTATTTCGTTAGAGGGAATACGAGTGCTCATGACAGGAGACCTTACCGAAGCGACTGAGCGCTATTTGCTTCGAAGTGATTTTGACTTTTCCGCCGATCTTCTCCATGTGGCACACCATGGGTCACGCTACGCCACGACGGATGCTTTCCTTTTGGCCTGTGACCCTGAAACAGCGGTCATCTCGGTCGGTGCCCATAACCGTTACGGTCATCCGCATCCGGATGTCATCCGGCGTTTGGAGCGCCGGTCAATCGAGCCGATAAGGACAGATGAGAGCGGCTGTGTATTCTTGAACATACGGCGGCAAAAAGGTACGATTAACACGTGGATCCGATAATGACAAAAATAATCGATCAATGGCTGAACTATAAAGAGGCCGCCAAGGCGCTGGAACAGGCCCCGTATCGCCCCGCGTATATTCTGACAGGGGAGGAGCGCTTTCTTCTCAAGCAGATTAAGACGCGCCTTTTAGCGACCCTTTTAACGCCGGGTTCTGAATCCATGGACCTTGTCCGGATCACGGGGAATGGAAAGCTCGCGTCAATCGACGCCGGTCGACTTCTTTCGGAAATTGAGACGCCGCCCTTTTTCTCTGTTACCAAGGTGATCGTGGTAGAAAGAAGCGGCTTTTTTGAAAAAGCGTGGCAGATGGACGGTGACGAATGGAAACGCTTAGAACAGGCGCTTTTATCCATCCCGGACCGCTGTTCTTTGATTTTCATCGAGGACAAAGTCACCCACAACAACGCGCTGTTAAAGAAGATGCGCCAACAAGGCGCCCTGTCGGTGAAGCTTGACATTCAGTCCCAGCAAGATTTGCTTGCGTGGGTGTCAGGGCTCTGCCACCGTGAAGGCTACCGCATCACGCGGGAGGCGGCCGATTCCCTTATCGCGCGCTGCGAACGGTCCATGTCCGACATCATGAATGAGCTGAACGTGATCTTCTTGTACTACGCCTACACCCACCAAGAAGACATCACCTTGGAGGACATCGACCTGCTCTGCCGCGAGGATATGACGGGAAAAATCTTCGATCTCACGGACGCGATCGCCGCAAAACGCGTCGATGAGGCGCTCATGCACCTTGACATCCTTTTGGCCAGGCGTGAGGCCCCGTTGTTTATTCAGACGATGCTGGCCCGGCAGACACGCGACCTGCTCGTCGCCAAGGAATTGAAGACCGCCGATCGGATTATAGGGAGCGGGCTCACGGCCAGCCATTTTTTCGCCCGTAAACTGGCAGGACAGGCCGGACGTTTTCAGACCGAGCAATTAGAACGCATGCTGGAGGACGCCTTTCAGGCGGACTGGGCAGTGAAAACAGGCAAAATCGATGGAGAGGACGCGCTCTCCCTATTGGTGATTAAGGCCTGCGAGGCGTAAACTTCAGGCTTTTGTTTTTCTTATTTTATTTCAATTCGCGAAAACAATTTTTGGAGGTTGAAATGAAAAAGAAAGAACTCTTAACGATGAAAGAACTCCCCGAAAGTGAAAGGCCTTACGAAAAGGCGGAAAAAGAAGGCATCGGACGTCTTTCCCACGCCGAACTATTGGCCATCATCCTGACCTCGGGACGCTCGGGGGAGACCGCCATCCAGATCGCTCAAAAGCTGCTGGTAAAAACGGACGGCATCAAGGGGCTGTTTGACGTAAGCCTTGAAGAATTGCAAGAGACCCCGGGCGTCGGTCGAGTAAAAGCCATCCGCACGCTTGCGGCCGTGGAATTAGGACAGCGCGCCGCCTCACAGCGTCAGGCCGAAGTGCGCGAATCGGCTGAGGGTCCCGATGACGTCATCCGCCATGTGGAGGCGACGATGCGCTACCTGCCAAGAGAGGAGTTCCATGTACTCCTTTTAGACACGCGGAACCGGATCATCAAGCAGGTACAAATATCACAGGGGGGACTGGCCGCCGCCGTCATCCATCCGCGAGATATCTTCCGGGAGGCCGTGAAAGCAAACGCCGCCTCCATCGTGCTCGTCCACAACCACCCGAGCGGTGATTCAAAGCCTTCTCGAGCCGATATCGAGTCCACCCGCCAATTTACAGAACTGGGCAAAATGATGGGCATTCCCGTCCTGGACCACGTGATCGTCGGCGCGGAGTCCTCTTCGAGCTTCAGCCGCCTGGGGCTTTGTTAAATCGTCTCGCTTGCTCCCTTATGCTAAACTGATGGCGTCATTTCTGAGGTTAAATACTCTGGGAGTGGGGAAGGAAATCACAGCCTGTGAAGCGACGCGGTCCTCGCATCATGATCATTGTGCTCATCTCAGTGGCGCTCCTGGCGGCCGCTATTTTGACCGCGCTTCCCGGGACGACGCGCTCGCGTATCGGCGACGCCTTCGGTCCTGTTTTTGACCCCGTGCTCCAGTTTTTTCAAAAGACAAGTGACACGATCACAGGTTACTTCGGCGCCGTGTCGGAGAACCGAAAATTGCGTGCTGAAAAAACAGCGTTAGAAGAAGAAATCGCGCGGCTGAACCTCGAGATCATGGAAAATGAAGATAAGGTGAAAGCTTACGCCGAACTGAAAGACGCACTCCATTTGGTCACCTCCTTTGAAAAGAGCTATATCACGGGCGCCTCCGTGTTAAATCGCGACATGGGGCCCCTATTTGATTTATTTCGCGTCCGCGCCGGACGCCTCCACGGCATCATGGTGGAGCCGGGGCAGACATTGCCCGTGGTCGATCAGGACATGGCGCTTATAGGGCGCGTCCATTCCACGGAATTGTCATCGAGTAAAGTCATGCCGCTTGTCCATGAGGCCTTTGCGGTCAGCGCGCGTGTGGAGGGGACGCACCGCTTCTCTTTTCGCGTCAGAGGCGACCTTGAACTCGGTGAACAGGGTCTGTGCCTTGCCGATCATTTTGCGGAAGGGACGCCTGTCGCGGTTGGCGACCGGCTCGTGACCTCCGGTGAAAGCGGCGTGTACCCGGAAGGGATCATCATCGGTACGGTGATCGAGATCCGCCGGGACAGCCAGGGGAGGACCTTGAGCTGTGTCGTACAGCCTACCGCCCAGTTAGTCGACGTATCCTATGTCTTTATCTTGACGGAGCAGCAGGATGAATCTTGAGCTTGGAGCAAGAAGGCGCATCCTTGTCTACGGCGCGGGATTTATCGTACTCTCGCTCGTCCAATTGACCATGACCGTGGGCGACTATTTTCTTTTGCCTGACTTTTTATTTTTGATCCCGCTTTTAGCGGCCATGTGGACGCCGGGCTACGACGGCTTCGCGCTCGGCCTTGCCGCGGGCTTCCTGCGCGATTACGCGGCGGGGAGGGGTTACGGGCCCGGAATGCTCGCGGGACTTTTATTGGGCCTTTTAGGGAATGCTGTGGCCCGTTCAGGCTGGCGTCAATACGCCATCCGGGGCAGTGTGCTGGTGGTGCTGTCAACCGTGTTCCATGAACTGTTTCTATCGCTCTTTTCTTGGATACTGCCTTTTTTGCCCACTGAGACACGTTTTTTACAAGTGCTCCGCGTGTCCTTTTCAAGGATGCCAAGGCTCTTGTTATCGAATATGGTAGGCGCCCTGATTCTGACAGGCTATTTTACCCTTTGTTTCCATGACTGGAAAAGCAAATTGAAAAAACAAAAACAAACACCCACGCTTTCCGAGGCGCAGCATGGCCGATAAGGCATCGATCCAAAAGGCCGGGAAATTAAAGGACCGCGAGTTCTTTTCCGGTAGCCGCCGCTTTGCGCTCTTGGCCGGCCTGATCAGCATGATTCTGTTGGTCGTGCTCTTTCGCACGGGATCCTTGCAACTATTCGGGGATCACGATGTCGCCATCCCGGAGACGGTCGGGCGCATGAGCGAGATCAAGCTGGACGCCCCGCGCGGTGACATCGTCGACCGAAACGGCGTGCCTTTGGCGGTGTCGGACGCAGTGAACCGCGTCGAAATGGTGTCGGCTCGCATGACCAACGAACAGTTGAACCGCTACCTGCTTGACATCGCGCGGCTGTTTGACGAGTACGGATGTCCCTTTAACAGTCCGCTTCTAAAATGGTTTGACGTACCCTCCGAGTACCGCAGTCTGAAGCTTTTGGAAACATCCGAATCACTGCCCTTTGTCTTTCGCCAAAGCTATGACGAGATCTTTTTATGGCAAACAGACAGGGACTTGTTTAACCTGACGGACCCTGAAAAAGCGACGACAGAGCGCCTGAGACGGCGGATGGTACGCGAGGATCCGGACGATTTTTTTGACTACCTCCTCTATGACTTCTTTGTCATCGAGCCTGACCGCAGTTCGGGCAGTAGGCTTTACACAGACGGGGAAGCCTTTACGATTATGCAGTTGCGCTACCTGCTTTTGGAAAACAACTGGCTGTTTGTGAGCGGGCAGCCGCTCGTCCTAGCCGACGAGGTCCCGGAGTCATTGTCGGCCCGACTGGTTGAGCAAAACTACCGCTTCCCGGGCCTTGTCGTGACGCGCCACTACAAGCGTCGCTACACCGACGATGCGCGGTATGTGGGCCATGCCTTAGGCTATGTCGGCCTGATTTCCTCAAACGAATACAATCGGTTGAAAAATGACGGTTACGGGATCAATGACGTGGTGGGCAAGACAGGCGTCGAACAGGCGGCTGAGCGCTACCTGCGCGGTGAGAGCGGGCGGATGACCTTAAACTCCTGGTACGGGGAGGGGGCCTCAGACCCCGTGACCTATCCCGGGGATATCGGGGTGCTCCCCATGGGCGGCCATGAAGTCAAGATGACCCTTGACATGGATCTGCAAAAGGTGGCAGTCGAGGAGCTTGAGATCAAGATCATGGAGTACCGCGGCAGCCGCCACCGCGAAAGGATCCTGGAGGCGCCGGGCGGCTGTGTGATTGTGCTTGACGCCAAGACGGGCGCCGTGCTGGCAAACGCCAACTACCCCAACTTTGACCCGGCTGACTTTGTGACACAGGATGTAAATCCCGATGCGGCGGCCCGCGTGTCGGCCATGCTCCGGGATGTGGAAACGCGGCCTTTGTTGAACCGCGGCATTGCTGAAACCTACACCCCGGGTTCGACCTTCAAGCCGATCACGGGGATCGCGGCCTTAGAAGCCGGCGCGATTTCACCGTTTAATAATGTGTTGACCTGTCACGGCGCGCAGGAAATCGGCGGCTTTTTATGGCGCTGTTACGCCTACCACGGCGAGATCGATTTCTCACGCGCGGTGGTGACCTCCTGTAACTTGTATTTTTTCCAGATCGCGGTCGAAACGGGCATTGACAAAATCAGCGAGATGGGCAAAAGACTGGGATTAGGCGAGATGCCCGGCCTTGACATAGGAGGGGAGGTGGCGGGGGTCAGACCTTCGCGCGAGGTCAAAAAACAGCTGA
Organism: Mageeibacillus sp. UBA5438; assembly: GCA_002427535.1. Lineage (GTDB taxonomy): Bacteria > Bacillota > Clostridia > Saccharofermentanales > DTU023 > UBA4923. The sequence goes on from DIRK01000025.1 coordinate 57,146, forward strand.
ACGCGCGGCCGGAGGACCAGACTTGGTTTATCGCGGACACATGCCAGACCTCCATCGGTCAGTTTTATAACAGTTACAGCATGATCCAGATGGCGCGCGCGGTGGCAGGCTATGCGACCAATGAACTGCCGACCCCCCATTTCATCAAGGAAATCGTCGCGCAGGACGGCTCTGTGCTCATCCCCGAACGCATTGAAAATACGCCGCTCGGCTTGTCGCCGCAAAATATGGCGGCGTTAAAAGAAGGCATGGTCGCGCTGTCAAAAGAGCGCACAAACCGCACGGGTGTCCTGTTTCACGACTTTCCCATCCGTGTGGCCTGTAAGACGGGGACGGCTGAGGCTTACAACGAGAAGATGGAGCCGATTTCAAATTCAGTGTTTGTCTGTTACGCGCCGGCCGACGATCCGGAGATTGTCATCGCGCACGCGATCTCAGACGGACCCTTTGGCGAATACTCCGCGGATATCTCCTACCGCATCATGTGTGAGTACTTCGGCGTCGAGCCCACCCACGCCCGCATGGGTAATTACGACGAGTATCGCGGGCGCTAATGGTTGTTCGGTTGTAGAAAAGTACAACATCGTCTATAATGGCCTCTGGCGAATTTTCGTCGTTTCACTTTGAAGAGAGGAAAAGATTGCACTTACTGCCTGTTGCCATCCGTCTGTGATATGAAAATTGTGCTTTTATCGGACCCATCTAAAAACGAATTGCTCGTCAATTTCTGTATCGCCTATAAACAGATTCTGGCAAGGCACGATCTGGTCGCGCCGCATAATATCGCGCGGCTGATTAAAGAGGCGACCTCCCTTCAGCCGGAGATGTTTTCTTCTGATTTAGACAGCATTTACAGCCGCCTGTCGGCGCTTGCCCTGTATAACGAGATTGACGCCGTGATCTGCATCCGCGATCCGGGCAACCCCGCGCCTGAGTCGCAGCAGCGCCTGTTTCAGTCCTGCGATGTGAACAGCATCCCCTTTGCGACGAACACGGCGACGGCTGAAATCCTGGTGCTTGCCATCAATCGCGGTGACCTTGACTGGCGCGATCTGGTGCGCGCTCAATGAGGTCGGTTCGGATTACAGGGGAATTATCCTACTATCCCGAGCGTTTCAGAAGCTGCAATGTCTATTTGTTGCGCTGTTTTGACCGAGCGATCCTCTTTGATCCCTCGCTTTCACCGGAGGCCATTGAATCCGATCGTCCCGTGACGATGGTCTTGGCCACCCACGCGCATTACGACCATGTCGGCGCGGTGAACGCCTGGAAAGAGGAGATGCCCGAACGCCCCTTCCTGATGCACGAGGATGACATCCCCATGCTGGACGATCCGGCGGTGAACGCGTCTGTGTTTTTTGGCCGAAGCGCCACCTTCGCCCATCCCGATCAACCATTGACGGATGGGGAGGTCCTTTCCATCGACCACGAATACGATCTGACCGTGATCCACACCCCCGGCCATACGATGGGTTCTTCTTGTTTTCTGATTGAGCGAAAAGACAACGGCAAGCGCCACCCCGTGGCGCTTATCACGGGCGACACCTTATTCGATCGCGCCTGGGGACGCACTGACTTTGTCACAGGCGACGATGCCCTGATGCGCCGTTCGCTGGAAGGTCTTTTTCGACTTTTATCTAAACTGCCCCCGGAGCTACCCGTGTGCCCCGGTCATTCCGCGATCACGACCGCCTCTGACGCCTGCCGCTTCCTTGCGATGTCAGGTTTTTCACAAGCGCGCTAATCGAATCACTTCGCCAAATCGACACGGCGTGTCATGCGTTGCCGTGGAATTTTGCCTGTCAAAACTTGAGCTTCCTCCATGCTGAGATCAAGTCAAACAGATTTCGTAAGGAGGCAATACCATGGCATTTTCAATCGAGGCAATGATCGCCATCCCCCTATGCCTGTCACTTTTAGGACACTCGACCCGCTTAGCCGCCCCGGTCGCCCATGGGGTGAAATCGTCCGCGGTCATGGCGGCCTACGCGGCGTCTGTAACCAAAAGTAACGGGTCGGCCTGCCGCCACTACACCTTAGAAAAAGAGCATTGGACCATTCCCATGGTGGAGACAAGCCCTCAGACGGTGGTCGAGACCCTTTCTTTGGCTCACGATCTGGTGGTGACGATCGGGGGCGTCATTCATCCGGAAGGGGAGTTAGTGCCATGAAGAAAAGGCAGCGGATCAAATGCTCGGGTGCGATCAGCCTGGCGCTTTGCATCACCCTGCCTGTCATCCTGATGCTCTTTACCGCGGTGTTGGAGCACAGTCGCCGCGCCGCGATGGAGACGGATCTGGTCCGCGCGGTCATGTCGACGGCCGAAGGCGCGCTGTCGCTTTACGACCGCGATCTTTATCGCGAGTTCGGTCTTTTTGGTGTGGATCTACTATCTCTCACAGAGGCCGCCTCAACGCTCATCGGCCCCAAGCAGGCGGAATATGATCTGGAACCTATGGGGGCCCTGTATGACACATCGGTCTTAAAGGGCGCCATCGCCCGGCATATGACGCTTCGCGCGACAACCAATCTAATCATCGAAGTGCTCGACAAGTTCGGGGCGTTACAAAGTATGCAAAATGAGGTTCCCGTAGGGGAGTTGGGTGAGATGTTGCCCCAAGGGGCCACCGCGGGTTACGACGCCGTGGATCCGGGGCTTGAATTTGATGCCGAAGAGGGACCGCCTGAATGGATCGATGAATACCAAGACTACATGAACGATGAGGTGCGCGCGGTATACCAGGAGGGTCTGGTCCATCTGTCGCCGGCCGCCCTGCCGCTTAAAAACGGGGACATGCAGTCCTTTTCTTACAATCCCTTTGATTCGAGCGGGCTCGATTACCTGGGGACCGCCCTTGACACGATTCTCTACACAACCCAAGAAGGTTTTCTTGATCGGGTCATGCTTTGTGAATACGCGCTCGCGTATTTTAAAAATGACGCGCCCTTGCTGATCCGAAACGGCATGCAGTACTTAGATAAGACGCCGGACGGGCGCACGATCTTGAATTTCTCACCCTCCCGTGACCATGAGGTGGAAGAGATCGCGACCGGGGTTGAAGGCAAAGGGGGATCCGCGTTGGTATCCCTTTTTATCGGGACGGTGCGCTTTGTCGTGCGGCTTATCCACATCATCACGGACGAGACCAAGATGGCCGACTACCGGGTGAAGGCCGTCATCGTATCGATCGCCATCGGGGCGATCTCCGTGGGGCATGTGGTCATCGACCCTGAAATATTGACCTGGATCATTGTCGTGTCCTCGGCGCTCATCAAGGCCGCCTCGGACACGATACAGTTACGAAAAGGCTGGGAGATCAACTTTTGGCCGGGAGATGTCGGGTTCAATGTACCCTTGCGCTACCGCGACTACCTGCGTTTTTTGCTGGTCGTCCAGTCACCCGATAAAATTACCGAACGAATCGCCAATGTCATCGGGCGGGTCCACCCCGGGCCCTATTATGTGTCCCTTGTCTGTCACGGCGCCTGGTCGGATGTCCGGGTGACACACGCCGCGTCCTTTTTGGGGCGCGAGAATGCCTGGCAGGAATAACCCATGGCTAACAAAGAAGTCACGAAGAATGTGAAAGCCAAGGGGACCATCTCCCTTGAAGCCGTGTTGAGTTTTCCGCTCATCCTGATGGTCATTTTTATTTTTATCAGCGCCATCCATATGGAACAGGACGCCATCATCCTGTCTCACGCCCTGGACCAGACGGCGCACGAGGTGGCGCTCCTCATGCCGCTCACGGATTTGGCGGAGCAGTACATCGATCCGAAAGAATGGATTGAAAAGGTCATCCCCGATAAAACGTTAGCCGACATCGCCTATGAGGGCCTGTCGGATGTCGCGGCCACCGTCTTAGGCTCGCCCTTTCTTTTGGCTCGCCTCGATACCTGGGCAAGGGCGACGGCGGTGAGTCAACAGCGCATGCCGCCCCAGGGCAAAAGGAAAATGGCCGTTGACATCGACCACAAACGCCAGGCCATCTGGCTTTGCCTCTCTTACGAAAATGATTCTATTTTCTCCGATGACTGGCGCCAGATCCGCTCGCGTGTCCCCCTGTGGAACGCCCATCTGTTTGAGAAAAAGGG
>DIRK01000025.1:61541-62502 GCA_002427535.1 Mageeibacillus sp. UBA5438
ATGAGGCATTGGCGATCAAGAGCATGGACTGGACAGCCCCCTCCTGGTCAACCGCTTCGGCGGTGAAATCCCGTGTCAATCAATTCGTGAATAACCTGGCCGCTTGTGAAGGCTCAGGCGACGGAGGGCCCTCCCCGGGCGAGATCCAGTCCAAGCGCTTAGTGCTTGTCATCCCGGATAACGAGGTCGCTTGGAAGTCGGAGGGCTTATTGGCGTCCTGGAAAGCGGAGGCTCTTTTAAAAGGGGTCACCCTTGACATTCGCGAATACGGGACAAGTCATGCTTACGAACCGGCCGATTAATCATAAAAAGCGCAATGTTTTCAAAAATAGAGTAAGATTAACTGAGTATGAAAGAGATTTGGGAAGTAAGATATGGGATTATTTGACAGCGTTTTTGGTACGTACTCAGAACGTGAATTGAAAAAAATTAGGCAAGAGACAAGGGCGGTGTTGGCATTAGAAGACCGCTACCGCGCCATGTCGGAGGAGGAACTGAAATCCTCCACGAGCCGTTTTAGAGCGCGCCTTGCGGCGGGCGAAACGCTTGATCAATTGCTGCCGGAAGCCTTTGCGGCGGTAAGAGAAGCGAGCACGCGTGTATTAGGCATGACGCATTTCCCTGTGCAGATCCAGGGCGGTATCGTCCTGCACCAGGGGAGGATCGCCGAGATGCGGACCGGGGAGGGGAAAACCTTGGTCGCCACACTCCCGGCCTACCTGAACGCGTTGACCGGCGAAGGCGTGCACATCATCACCGTCAACGATTACCTGGCACGCCGTGACAGCGAATGGATGGGCAAGATCTACCGCTACTTAGGGCTCTCGGTTGGCCTCATTGTGCACGGGCTCGCGCGCGACGAACGGCGCCGCTCCTACCGGGCGGATGTGACCTACGGGACCAACAACGAATTTGGTTTTGATTACCTGCGCGACAACATGGTCATGTCCATTGAGGACTG
>DIRK01000065.1:0-401 GCA_002427535.1 Mageeibacillus sp. UBA5438
CAGCTTCAGCATGCCTGCGGCCGAAATGTTTCCGAACACCGTCGTGAGCAGCATGGACAGACTTGTGCCAATGTTATCCATGGGGATTGCCAACTGCACAATGTACAGGGGTGGCAATTCTTCCACCACGTCACTTCCAAGGTCGGGGACCTCATAGATTGAGACGACCTGGGCACCGAAGCGCTTTTTCTTTTCCACCGAGTCGGCCCCGACTTTAATCCAGGTGCCGGTTGTCTGTTCATCGGCTAAGGCCAAGGCCAGACGCTCGATGCTTTGTGTTTTAATTCTCGCCTGGAAGGTCGCGATAATGTAGTCCTCTGAGAAGGCGACCTCCGGGAAGGCATGTCCCATGTTGACATCTTCGAGTCGTTGAATCATGGTATTTCCTCTTCTTTCTTAAT
>DIRK01000065.1:623-9433 GCA_002427535.1 Mageeibacillus sp. UBA5438
CAAGGTCTCGGCGATCGTGTCGTCGTTGTCCGCCATGCTGGTGTAAATTCTGCTGCCGGCTAAGGTGATGACGCCGTTGGCGGTCAGGGCCGCGCCGAACTGCTCGATATGGTGTTGTCTTTGTGGGATCTTGGTGAAGATCTCAGGATCGGTGACCGAGAGGTACATGACCCCCGACACCTCAAAGTGCACGATGGAACCCGTATTCCATACGACGAAGGGCAGTTCATACTGATCGATCAGGCCTTGGATGCCCGCGGTGAGTTTGTCGCCGTTTTCGCCTGCCTTTTTCGCCGCGTCCTGTTCGACAATTTCCTTGATCGCGTAATAGCCTGCCGCGCAGCTCAAGGGGTTGGCGGTCAATGTGCCGCCGACGTAGGCGCGTTTTCTGCCCGCTTTGACGCCCGCGGCCATGGAGCTCATGATATCTTCGCTGCCCCCGACGCCGCCCGCCATGGGGAAGCCGCCTGAGACGATCTTGCCGAAGACGGTAAGGTCTGGACGCACGTTGAAGTAGCCCTGTGCGCCGCCCGGGCCCACCCGGAAGGCGGTGACGACTTCGTCGAAGATTAAGAGGCAGTTGAACTCATCGCAGAGCTCTCTCACCTTTTTGCAGTGATCATATTCGGTCATGCGCGTGCCGCTCTCGGGTCCGAAGGGTTCTAATATGACCGCCGCGGTGCCGCCTTCTTTTTCGTTCTCTTCCAAAACCTTCCTGAGTGAATAGATGTCGCCGGGGTAGTACTCACGCGTGTGCTGGGTGACTTCGTCAGGGATACCGTGCGCTTCAAACTTCTTCGTGTAGGGGATGTGGAGACTGTAGACGAGCTGGTCACTCCAGCCGTGGTAGGCGCCGCCCGCCTTCACGATGATCTCTTTTCCTGTGTACACGCGGGCCACGCGGATGGCGGCCATGTCAGCTTCGGTGCCGCTCGCAAAGCAGCGGTACATCTCCACCCAAGGCATGTACTTGTTGATGATCTGGGCCAGTTTCAATTCATATTCGTGGAACAATCCTGTGACCGGCCCGTGGTCCCTTACGACCTCCATGACCTTGTCGGCCACGGGCTTATAGTTGTTACCCAAGAGGATAGGGCCGCCTGCCTGCAGGTAGTCCACATAGCGGTTGCCGTCTACGTCGTAGAGGTAAGGGCCTTCCGCACGGTCGATGGCCAAGGGGTAGGGATAGTTGAACGCAAGGTTGTGCTGAACGCCTCCGGGGATGTAGCTTTTGGCTTCTTCATTCAGCGCCTGCGATTTTTGGCACTTGGTCGCAAAGTACGATAGATAGCGCTCCATCGCCTCCGGTTTAATGTTGTAGAGTTTGTCATTGACTAGCGCATCCATTTTCTTTGCGATCATCGCTACGTCAGGCCATTTTGATACACCGTATCTGTTTTCCATGTTGTACCTTCCTTCTATTTGTATTTTTCTTGTATTTTCTTTTTCTATTTATCTTCCTTGCAAAGGAACATCAAAAACACCGAGAAGACAGAGACCGCAGCCATGCCGATCATGACGCCCAAGTGGTTGCCTCCTAAGATCGATGCCAGTCCCAACAGGACGACCCCTCCGACGTTCCCCGCGAACATGAGAAGCCCTTCACTCGTACCTTCTGAGGTGGGGTAGGCGGCTTCGGCCGCGTAAGTCAACACCACAGGCGCGCTTCCGATCGTGAAGAATCCGTAGACAACGGCCGCAATGATCATGCCGGTGTAGCCGGACAACAAGATGAAAAGCACCATCCCGATGACGCCCACCACGTTCGCGGCGATCATGTAGGGAAGACGGCGCTGGCGTTTGTCTTTATCGGAGAACATGGAGACGACAAAGCTGCCTACAATGCCTGTCACGAGGACAATGACGCCAATGATGCCGGCTTCGGTCGCGCCCACCGCACCTTTCGTCATTGAGGTCATCAGGGGCTCAATCATGGTGAAGAAGGTGTTGAACACGCCGAGCATGAAGAAGAACATGATGACCGTCAACAGGAAGTTCTTCTTTTTGAAAGCGGTTTTTATGCCTTCGACAAAGTCCACACGTTCGGCGTCTTCTTCGGCGCAGGGCGGTGTGGGCGGTTTGTCTTTGACCAAGAGCAAAAATAAAACCGCGACGGCCACGGCGACGATGCCGTAGATGTTTAACAAGCCTTTAATGGAGAGTCCTGCTCCCAACAGAATCGGACTTAACAAAAGTCCCAGCGCGATCCCGACATAGTTGGCAAGAAGACCCACGCCGTTGGCGGTTGCCCGCTCGTTTTCCGGGAACCATCTTCCCGCGATGAGTCCGGGCGCGTTCAGGATAAAGGGTTGCGCCACGGCCAACAGCACCGTCATGACGAGTACGAAGGTGTAGTTGTCGCCGAAGAGCCCGCGCAATAATCCCGCAACACCGGCTAATACAGCACCAAAGCCGACTGCTTTTTTTAATCCCCATTTTTCAAAGGCCGCCAAGGAGGGGACCGACAAAACGATCATGCCTACCATAAAAATAATGGATAAAAGGCTGATCGCGTTTTCACCCTTGACCGCGTCGGTGAACCCGTAAAATTCCCAGGCTTCTGTCGTGATCGAAAAGAATGAAGCCCAAAGAAGTTGAATCACTATCGTCGCCAGCATGTAGGCCACAAGGACCACCCAGCGATATCCGTATACTTTGATGTTTTCTTCTGACGCTACGCGTAATTGTTCACTTTCCATGGCTACGCCTCCTTTTGGCGCCGGCATTAAACGGTTTTTTTAGCCGTTTAGTGTCGCGTACGATTTTTTGTTGTCGAAATACAGGTTCTTGTATACGGGGAATATCTTGTCGTAGACAGCGGTATTCTCGAGATTCGGTTTGAAGGTATCTTTTACTTTAATGATGCCCTTGATCTCCTTGATGTCATCGAGCAAGCCAAAGCTCACGGCCATCAGGGCGGCGGCGCCCATGGCGCCGACATGGCGCGGGTTTTCGACCGTTTCAACTTCTCTTCCCAGGACATCGGCCATAATCTGGCTGATCGTCCCCGAAATTGCGCTGCCGCCGGTGAAGCGGACCACAGGCGAGGTTTTAAAAGATTTTTCTGTCGCCTCAAGCATCCAGCGCATGTGCATTAAGACCCCTTCGACCACCGAGCGGACTAGGTCACTTCCCGTGGTGGTTAGCCCGAGGTTAAAGAACATGCCGCGGGCGTTGTGATCTTCAAAGGGGCAGCGGTTGCCGTGCATCCAGGGTGAGTAGATAACGCCGTTGCTGCCTGCAGGCGAACGTTTCAAATATTCTAAAAGACCGTCGTAGTCCATCTCGGGCAAGTCAATACTGTCTTTCACCCATTCCATGCATTTTCCGGCGGTCTCAAGTTCCGCGATATAGCTGTAGGTCGTCGGATCCGCTCCGACAAGCGACCCGATGATGTTCCCTAAATCCAGATGGAGTTTGTCGACGGTGGTGGTGACCCAACCGGATGTGCCTGAGTAGAAGTTGACGTCGCCGACATCAAGACAGCCCGCGCCGACTTGGCAAAGGCTGACGTCGCTGCCGCCTGAAATCACGGGGATGCCTTCGGGCAGTCCCAGTTCCTCGGCCGCTTTTGGCAACAGCCTCCCGATCGTATCGGTCGAGGCGCATAGCTCCGGGAGGTGCTTCATGTCCACATCAAAGAGTTTGCAGAGTTCGTGGCTCCAGCGATCTTTTTTAACATGGTAGAGAAAGGTTCCGCTTGCGACGTCACGGCTGACCTTCATTTGACCTGTGGCACGGCATGTCAAATACTCTTTGGCGTCGAGCCATTTATAGGTCTTCTCGAAGATTTCCGGCTCGTTCTCGCGCACCCAGTGGTATTTCCACAAGGGATCTTTGGCGCTGGCGGAAAGCACACCTGTTATCTGCATAAAGCGCAGGATCTTGTAAAGGTTGAGCCCCTCGATTTTCAAGCCCCTTTGCATGTATCGGGAAAATTGTGCGTCCGCTCTCGTATCCATGCAACTCATGGAACGTCTTAGAGGCGTTCCGTTCTCGTCGACCATGACCAATGTTTGCATTTGAGAGCAAAAGGAGATCCCACGGATCTCTTCCTTATCGACGCCTGTCGTTTCGAGCAGCCTTTTAGTGCTCTTTCCCATGGCGTTCCACCACTCTTCGGGCTCCTGCTCGACGCCCCCGTTGTCCAGGAAGTAGAGTTCATAGTCTTCCACTTCACCCGCAATGAGTTGGACGCTGTCCGTGTCGGAAATATGAAACAAGCATGTTTTCAATCCCGTCGTGCCGATGTCATAAGCGATTACTTTCATTGCTCACACCTCTTTGCTCAATCACGGCCTTAAGGCTGTCTCCTGCCTTTTTGCATCTCCGAGTCTTCTCGGATTGATTCCACCTTCTTCCTTTTGCGCTTTCACGCATTTTCTTCGCTAATACATGCATTATGCTTGTGTCTAAATTTGATGTCAAGTCTATTTCATTATCTGGGCAATATATACAATGTATGCGTATACTATGTTTGGGGGTACGTTGCGCGAAGCGCATTTATTTGTATAATAATTATATGACGAATAGACGCGAGTTGAATAAAATAAAAAGCCGGAAAAATATCCTCCGCGCTTCAAGACGCCTTTTCTCTCAAAAGGGCTATGAAGAGACCATGATGGAGGATATCGCCGTGCGCGCGGAGGTGTCCCGCGCGACGATCTACAATTATTTTCCCAATAAAGAAAGCCTTCTCATCGGCACCGCCGATGAGGTGATCGAGCGCATCCGCGACTCGCTTAATAAAGAATTGAAAGATGTTGAGTCAAGCGAAAAGAAACTGAAGCTGGTGCTCGACGAACTTATCACTTCCTCGGTCGAATATCTGAGCCTTTCCAGGCGGATCACCTATCTCAATTCCGAAGAAGACAGCCCGATTTTTAAAACAAGAGAAGATTTGGCGGAACTGTTCAAAGAACTGATCATTGGGGTGCAAGAAGAAAATGGCTTCCACCGGGATGCCTCGGTCGAGGACATCGTCGATGTCGTCATGGGCATTTACCTGATCGCGCTGTTTGAGTGGTCCCATATTGATGAGTACACCCCGGAGTTCTTACAAGTGAAAATTGATCGTTTCTTTGACCTGATGCTGAGTCCTTTTAGGCCGTAAGGGCGAAATCTCTCAAAAGACATGCTAAAAACTCTCATTTTTTGAGAGTTTTTCACATTGATGCTAAAAACTCTAATATTTTGAAGTTTTTAGCATCAATTACCCAAAATCAGCACTTGACAATACTAAGGTAGCTTAGTATAGTACTAAGGTACCTTATGAATATGAAATGAAAACTGAAAGGAAAAATTTTTGAACCAAGAAAAAGATGTCATGGAATTAATCTTCCGGCTGTCCCGCATGTTAAGGCGGCGACCGGAACCGCAAGGCGAGGCGCAACACCCTCCCAGAAGTGTCATGCGCATTTTGCGCCTGCTCGAAAAAAATGAGACCATGCGCTCAGGCGATGTGGCTAAAGCACTGGACGTACGCGCGGGCTCTGTGACAACGACGCTTTCCAAAATGGAAGAAAATGATCTCATTGATAGAGAGCGCGATTCTTCTGACTCCAGAATTGTCAATTTGTCGTTAACTGAAAAAGGTAAGGAGACACTCATGAAAAGCCGGCGTGCTTTTGAAGGAAGGCGCAAGCAGATCAACGAGGCCCTGACAGAGGAAGAGCGAAGTCAATTTATCGCCATAGGCGAGAAACTCATCGCCTTTTTAGGAGATGACTCATGAACGGCGGACGTGTCGGACGCTTTCGCTTTGAGACAGAAGAGGAGATCCAAAATCGCCCCGAAATCAATCGGAAACTGCTAAGCCGCATCTTAGGCTGGCTTGCGCCTTATTGGCCAAAACTCCTCCTATCCCTATTGATCATTGTCATCTCGGCGGTGTTAAACGTGCTCCCCTCCATCCTGACCGGCCGCATGATCGACCAGGGCTTCATCGCGGGCAATTTCTCGCTGCTTGTGAAGCTTGTCATCGCGTCCGTTATGGTCATGCTCGGCTCGAGTCTTTTAGGCGTGCTTGAAAACTACATGAACGTCTGGGTGTCGGAGCATATCGCCCGTGACATGAAAAATGAGATGTACGCTCATCTGCAGCAGATGTCCCAGCGTTTCTACACCACGAATAAGCAGGGTGACATCATGACGCGGATGACAGGCGACGTGAACGGGGTGCAGCGCGTGATTACGGGCACCTTGACAAGTACGGTGTCCAATGTCGCCGTCCTTGTGACCTCGATTATCGCGATGGTGCAAAAGAATTGGCTTTTGGCTTTGGTGGGTATCGCCATCTTGCCGCTTTTCATTTTGCCGACCAAAAATGTCGGCAAGAAGCGCTGGCAACTCACCATGGAATCTCAAAAACAAAACGATGAGGCGAACCAGATCCTGAATGAGACCTTAAGTGTCAGCGGTCAGCAGTTGGTCAAGATTTTCACAAATGAAGAGCAAGAACTCCAAAAGTTTGAACGCACCAATGAAGCGATTAAAAGATTAGGGATCAAGGAGAGCATGGCGGGGCGCTGGTTCCGTATGGCGATCGGGACCTTCACGAATATGGGCCCCATGCTAATCTACCTGATCGGCGGCGTGCTCATCCTAAAGATGGGGCGTACCGATCTTACTGTCGGTGACGTGACAGTCATGGTGACGCTTTTGACGCGCATGTACCGCCCGGTGAGTAGTTTGCTCGGCGTCCAGGTCGATTTTTTCAGGGCGCTCGCGCTTTTCGACCGCATTTTCGAGTACCTGGATATGCCCGTTGAGATTGAGAATAAAGAGGATGCGATTAAACCTTCTCCCTTAACCGGAGTGCTGCGCTTTGAGCATGTGGATTTTGGCTACAACCATGACAAACTCATTTTGAAAGATGTCACCTTTGAGGTGCCCGCCCAAAACATGACGGCCATTGTGGGTCAATCCGGGGTGGGAAAATCGACGATTACTTACCTTGTGATGCGCCTTTACGATGTGAATGAGGGCAGGGTCACGATTGACGGCCACGATGTGCGGGATATTGACCTTCGCTTTTTGCGCCAAAACATTGGCATGGTCACCCAAGAGGCGTATCTGTTTAACGGAAGTATTCGGGACAACCTCCTTTACGCGAAACACGACGCGACGGAAGATGAACTCATTGACGCCTGTAAGGAGGCGAATATCTATGAGCTGATTGACGCGCTCCCCGACCGTTTCGATACCTTGGTAGGTAATAGGGGTGTGAAGCTTTCGGGCGGTGAAAAGCAGCGCTTGTCGATTGCGAGAATTATCTTGAAGGATCCGAAGATTATTATCTTCGATGAGGCGACCTCCGCGCTTGATTCTATTTCGGAAAGTTTGATTCAAGAGGCGATTGAACCGCTCTTGAAGGGTAGGACCAGCCTTGTGATCGCGCACCGTCTGTCCACGATTATGGCAGCCGATCAGATTCTCGTGATGGAGGACGGGCGTATTGTGGAGCAGGGTAAGCACGACATGTTGCTGCAACAAGACGGGGCCTATACTCGCCTTTATGAGGCGCAGTTTAAGAAGTTGTTGGAGGATGAAAAGGGATGTGCGTCGGAGACTGCTATTTAATGTTGGTGCAATAATTGCACTAATATTAGATAAGGAGGGTGCTCATGATCATCCGCCGCGATAAATATCTTGATCAACTCATCAGGAAAAAGGGAAATGGCCGTGTCAAAATTGTCACGGGTATCCGGCGTTCCGGCAAGACCTTCTTATTGTTTAAGCTGTTCAAGCATCACCTATTGACGGACGGGGTGATGCCTGAGAATATTATCGAAATTGCTTTCGATGATATTCGCTATAAAGAACTTCGAAACGCAGAAGCTTGCTATCAGTACGTCGTCAATGCGATTGATCCCAATAATCCAAACACTCACTATATTTTGCTCGACGAAGTCCAGCTCATGGACAATTTTGTGAATGCATTGAATGGTTTCTTACATCTTGACCGAGTCGATGTGTTTGTCATGGGCAGTCATTCAAGATTTCTCTCCACGGATATTGTGACTGAATTCAGGGGGAGGGGCGATGAAGTCAGGATGTATCCTTTGAGCTTTGCTGAATTTGCACAATGCTTCGAAGGAGATAAAGATGAGCCCTGGAAGCAATACTACAGCTTTGGAGGATTGCCCTACCTGCTCCACCTGCACGATGACGAAGAAAAAATACGGTATTTGCAGTCACTCTTTCAGGAGGTATATCTGAGGGATATCGTTGAGAGAAATCGCGTCCGTCATCGCTATGAACTGGAGCAATTAATCGATATGCTGGCGTCGTCCGTCGGATCGCTCGTGAATCCTCGAAAACTTGCGAACAGTTTTCGGAGTTTACAAAAAAGCAGCCTTTCTGAATCTACGATCCGGGACTATCTCAGGCATCTCGAGGATGCATTCCTTATTGCGGAAGCCAAACGCTTCAACGTCAAAGGAAAGGCCTATATCAGCACTCCCTCAAAATACTATTTCGAGGATATCGGCTTACGTAACGCGAAATTGAATTTTCAAAAACAAGATGAAGGCCATATCATGGAGAACATCATCTTCAACGAACTGCGCCACCGGGGCTATGCCGTCGATGTCGGTGTCGTGGATATCCATGAACCGACGGAGCATGGCACTTACCAGAAAAAAGCGGGTTGAGATCGGTTTTATCGCTAACAAGGGGAGTCAACGCTACTATATTCAGTCAGCCTTTCAAATGCGATCAGGGCAAAAGGAAAACCAGGAATTACGCCCATTCCTGCACGTTCAGGATTCCTTCAAAAAAATAGTGATCGTCTACGATGACATCAAGGC
>DIRK01000001.1:0-17272 GCA_002427535.1 Mageeibacillus sp. UBA5438
TTCCCCGTAAAGGATCACCTCATCCAATGTGGGACCGTATTTTTCTTCTAATCGACGGATGAGCTTGTAGCGCTCGTTCGCATCCTCTAAAGCCTCCGGCTCATCCTCCAAGCGCTCCGCTACGCGTGAAAGATCGTAACCCAGTTCAGAAAGTTCTGTTTTCAATGCGATTGCCCGCTCATTTAATGACTCGATAGTGGCACTGTAGCGCCCGGCGGAGCTGAGTTCAGTAATCACCTGATTCAACAAGCTTGTCACAGACTCGTCCCCTGACAGCCGCTCTTCGGCTTTACCCAGATGAATGGAAATCTCGCGGACAGCTGAAAGTGTTTTAATCCTTTTTAGAAGACTTTCATCCTCCCCGGATTGTAAATTAGCGCCTTCTATCTCCTCACTTTGGTAAAGGAGGATGTCGCGGCGCCTTTGGCGTGTCGTGGGATCTGTGAACAGTTCGCCTAAGCGGTGCCCGATTTCCGTCATCTCAAGGCGCAATGCCTCCCATTCTTCTTGTAAGGGGCGAATCGTGTCTTTTGAAAATGCGTCAAGTAAGGTTTTATGAACCGACTCTCTGAAAATGGTCTGCTGGTCATTTTGGCTGTGAATGGCAAGGAGCGGTTCCATCTTGTCGCGCAATTCCCCGGCGGTCACAAGCTGACCGTTAATTTTGGCATAACTGCGGTTCGTATCGCGAAGCGTGCGAAGGACCACAAATTCACCATTTTCGGTCTCGGCGGCGCTTGGATCCAAAAGAATAGAAACAGACGCCTCGAAGGCGCCTGTCCTCAGCATACTGCGATCACTTCTTGCGCCGGTCGCAAAATCAAGCGCGTCGATGACGATCGATTTTCCGGCGCCTGTCTCTCCCGACAGCACCGTCAATCCCGATCCTAAATCGAGCTCCGCATGTTCCACCAGCGCGAAATTGTCAATTTCAACGCGATGAATCATATTATCGGTCGATCATATCATGGTCGTCCGCGCCGCTCGTTCGCGTCATCGCGTTCAATTTCTGACGCAAAGATACGGCCATTTCAGCGCTGTGCGTGGCAATAAAAATCGTGTCATCGCCCGCCAATGTCCCCAAAATCTCGTCAAGATACATTGAATCAAGTGCCGAGGCAGCCCCCTGTGCCATTCCGGGAAGTGTTTTAATGACGACAAGTGACTGGGAGTTATTGATGGACACCACGGCTTCCGAAAACACGCGTTTCATACGGCCAGCGGTCACTTCCCCGCTGTGCGTCAGCGCGACATATTTTTGCGCGCCGTCACCCGTCATCACCTTCACGATCCCGAGCTCCTTGATGTCCCGAGACACCGTCGCCTGAGTGACATCAATGCCTGTCGCCATGAGCGCGTCCACAAGATCCGATTGTGTTTCGATGTTTTTCTCAGCTACTACCTGTAGGATGCGAGATTGTCGCAATTTTTTCGGCGCTTTTTTCATCGGCTTAGTCCCCTTTGCTGGATTTTGGCAGGAAGCGTCTTGAAAAAAGACTCTCCCCACAGTCTTATATATTGCACTTTTCGAGCTGACGATTTAACGGTCACGCGTGACCCCATCCGCAACGGTATCTCTTCACGCCCGTCGACTGTGAGGACGGCGTCTTCCTGATTCGACATCAAACGGAGCGTAATCACTGAATCCGCGTCAATCACATAGGAGCGGTTCTGAAGCGTATGAGGACAAATCGGTGTGACCAAGATGACATCGGTGGTCGGGTGGATAATCGGGCCTCCCGCGGACAACGAATATGCGGTGGAACCGGTCGGTGTCGAGATGATGACACCGTCTCCCCGGATATTTTGTACACGGATGCCGTCGACCTCAAGGCCTACCGTGATTGATTTAGCGCGCATGCCCCGCGCGGTCACGACATCATTTAGGGCCTCCTCCATCATGATCTCATGACCGCCTGCGTCATGGCATGAGGATTCCAAAAGCGAGCGTTCCTCGATATCAAAGTCGCCCGCGATCAATGACTCGACGGCCTGTCCCAGGCGATCGGGATCAATTTCCTGCAAAAAGCCGACACTTCCGAGATTTACACCGATCTTCGGGATGCCCTTTGCGCTCTCAAGATGTGCCGCGGACAAGAAAGTGCCGTCTCCGCCTAAGCAGATCATGAGTTCGCAGGAGGCATAAGTGTCACGCAGCAGACCCTCTTCTACTAATTCGGGCACGATATCCTTTTCGATCACTGCAACGGCCCTCAAGCGTGCGAGATGCGTGATCAGACGCCTGGTGACGCCGAATCCCGGATCTCGATCTTGATTGGGATAAAGTGCGATCCGCACGTCCGCCACCTTTCCTGCCGCTAGTCTTTCGTTTTCCGAGAAAGAAGGTGATCCATACTATCGATAAGGCCCTGCTTATCTAATCCTTCATCCTCTTTAAGTTCGTTGCGCGTCGCCTGACCGGCAAGCGGGTTTCGCACCGCTGCATATTCAATCATAACGCCCGGTACACGCCGAGCGATCTCGGAGGCGATTACGTCACTGAATCCGCCTGTCTCAATTCCATCTTCGACAAGGAGGAGTCTTCCTGTATTATATACAGATTTTATCACAGTTTCATAATCAAACGGAGCCGCAGTGACACAAGATAATAGCTCGACGCTGACATTTTTACGGTTTTTTGAAAGCTCAGACAGCGCCGCTTCACAGTCTGAGAGCGTCACACCCAATGCCACGACCGTGAGATCATTTCCACTTTGAATGGGACGGAGGGTTTGTAAATCGGACCATTCGACTGCATGAAGATCACCCGGATATTCGAAGTCACCGCGTCGAGGCGCCTGTTCATTGGGATAACGGATGAGAAGCGGCCCTTCATGTTTTAAGGCATAGTGGAGCATGGCTTGCAAATCCTCCGCGGAAGAGGGTGCCATAACGGTCAAATTCGGCAAAGAAAGCGCGATGGAAAGATCGTAAAGTCCCTGGTGAGTATCGCCGTCGCCCCCTACAAGCCCCGCCCGGTCAATCATGAAGGTCACAGGCAGGTTTTGGAGACAGACGTCGTGCAGGATCTGGTCCACGGCTCTCTGCATAAAGGTACTGTAAAGCGCGACAAAGGGGCGAAGCCCGCCTTGGGCCATTCCGGCCCCCATGGTGACGGCATGCTGTTCGGCGATCCCCACATCAAAAAAGCGTGAAGGAAACGCCTGATAAAAAGGAATCAGTCCGGTCCCCTGCGCCATCGCGGCCGTAATGGCGACGATGTCATCGCGTTCTTGGGCCAATTCAATCAAGGTCTTGCCAAACAGTTGGGAAAACGTTTCCCCCTTGTTCGGACTTCCGTTTGTGCGGCCGTTTTTTGTGTCAAAAGGCGAGATGCCGTGAAAGATTTCAGGCTCATCTTCCGCATAACAATAGCCCTTGCCCTTCGTCGTAATGACATGGAGCAATACGGGGCCGCGCACGAGCCTCACGGCTCTTAAATGGCGTTCCAGATCTTGGAGTGCGTGTCCGTCCACGGGTCCGTAATAGCGAAATCCCAACTGTTCAAACAGCACACCTGTTTCGCGGCGCCAGGAGCGCCAACGGCGCTTGATCTTCACAAGCATATTGATGAGCGGTTTCCCTAACACCGGGAATCGTCCTAAGCGTTCCTCCCAGACTGTCTTCATCCGTATGTAGCGGACATTGGTACGAAGCTGTTCTAAGTGCCGTGCCATGCCCCCGACGGCCTGGTCAATGCACATCTGGTTATCGTTTAGGATTACGAGGAGATTTTCGCCGCCCTGACCCGCGTCAGAAAGCGCCTCAAAGGCCATCCCTCCGCCCAAGGCACCGTCTCCTATGAGGGCCATCGTTTTACTCAGGTCACCCTTCATGCGCTTGGCGCGCGCCAAACCCAAGGCCGCGGAAATGGAAGTGCTGCTATGCCCCGTATTAAATGCGTCATAGTCACTTTCTTCTCTTTTTGGGAATCCTGAAAGTCCGCCCTTTTGCCGCAAGGTGGGAAACGCCTCAAAGCGCCCCGTGAGAATTTTCCAGGCATAGGACTGGTGACCGACGTCGAATATGATGGAATCGCGCGGAAAATCACCGGTCGCTAAAAGTGCGATCGTAAGCTCGATCACGCCGAGGTTCGGCGCCAGATGGCCGCCGTTTGCCGACACAGTGCGTACAATATATTCGCGGAGCTCTTCTGCGATATCAAGTTTTTGCTCATCGCTTAACAGGCGAAGGTCATCGCTCCCGTTGAGGGCAGATAGCAAAGGGTATTCCTTCAATCTTAACAAGTCCTTTCAACAAGCCCACGCAGGTAATCCAATAAGGGTGACACTTGATAACCCCGCTCTTTTAAACGTTCAAAACCGGCTTCCAATTTCGCCGTCTCTGAAGCGAGCGCGGTTAAAGCACCCTGCATGCCGGAGACCGTCACAAAGGTCTTCTTCCCTGCTACCTCATCTTTGTGGGGCGTCTTGCCAAGTGTATCACGGTTCGAGACGCAGTCCAGGATGTCATCTTTGATCTGAAAAGACAGGCCGGCCGCGTGTCCGATCTCCGACAATAGGGCCAACACATCGGCAGGCACGTCCGAAAGATGGCCTCCCATGAGGATCGCCGCGCGTATCAGTCGGGTTGTTTTTAATTCTGCCATTTTTATGACATCGCTAGGCGACGCCCTGCCAAAGGCCGGATCCTCCATCGCAAGATCGCGGTCCTGTCCGAGGATCATGCCTTCACCGCCCGCCGCTTGGGCTAACTCGCGCATCGCTGAAAGTACGGCACTTGAAGGTTCTTCTTGAATGGATGAAAGCATGTTTTCGTAGGCCCGATTTAAAAGCAAGTCGCCGGCCAAGATCGCAGTTGCCTCACCGTAGACCATATGACAGGACGGTCTTCCCCGCCGAAAGTCATCATCGTCCATCGCCGGCAGATCGTCGTGGATCAGTGAGTAGCTGTGGATCATTTCAAGGGAGGCTGAAAAAGCCACCGATTCTTTGGGGACGCTGTCGTTAAACATCAGGCATGTTCGAAACAAAAGCTCCGGGCGTACGCGTTTTCCGCCGCCCAACAAGCTGTAGCGCGCCGCAAGCCACACAGGGCTTGCCTCATAACCTGTGGGTTTTGTGGCCTGATCGAGATGTTGTTCAAGCGCTTGTTTTAGGTCTGTCAAACACGCATCAACCATGAATGTCCTCCATCGATCCGATGGGAGCCACCGCGCCCTCAGCGTCGATCAGTTTCACCATCTCTTCTTTCATGGACTTAAGATACTCAGAGCACCAAGATGACAGCGCGATCCCTTCTCGAAACAGCTCCATCGACTGATCAAGCGGCGTCTCGCCCCGCTCAAGCAGGGTGACAATCTCCTCCAAACGCGCGATCGATTGTTCGTACGTCATCTCGGTCGGAATATCCCATTGTTGTTGTTTTTCTTCCATTTGTCTTACTCCTTGCCTGGGTACGTCTTCGTAATCGTGGCATCGGCCTTGCCGTCATGCCAGACAATGTCGACCGCTTGCCCTTGTTTTAGTTTTTTTGCTGAGATCACCGGGACGCCATCCTTGTCTCTTACAAGCGAATAGCCGCGGTTCAACACCGACAGAGGTGACAAGGCCAAAAGCGTCTCATGGCTTTTGTCACGGCGGGCCGTTTGGCGTTCCAGCTGGATGCGCATCGTCTGCTCTGCCCGCTGAACCGCGTTTTGTCGTTTATTTTCTTCATACGCCCATAATTTCTCCCAAATAGAGGAAAGGCGGTGGTTCAAGAGTTCACGTCGTGCTAACTGACGTTCCACAATGGCTTCGGGGCGTGAGAGCACAGGACGTCCTGCCAAGGGGCGCAGCCTATGACCCGCGTGCTCGATCGCCTTGTACATCTGCTGTTCCATGGAGGAGGTCAGCTGCTCAATGCGAAAAAGCAGTTCCGCTTTCACGGGGACCGCAAGCTCCGCTGCCGCCGAAGGCGTCGGCGCGCGAAGGTCCGCCGCAAAATCACTTAAGGTAAAGTCGGTCTCATGCCCCACCGCCGAGATCACCGGGATATCGGATGCCGCGATCGCGCGCGCGGTCAGCTCCTCATTAAAGGGCTGCAGGTCAAGCAGTGAGCCCCCGCCCCGACCGACAATGAGGACATCACCTAATTTCAAGAAATTGGCAAGTTCGATGGCGGCCGCGATCTCGCGCTCCGCCCCCGCCCCCTGCACCGGCACCGGAATGAGAAGCAGGGAGATACCGGGAAAACGCCTTTGCAATACATGGATGATATCCCGAATCACCGCGCCTGCCCCTGAGGTGATCGCGACAATGCGCTTTGGGATATAGGGGATTTTCTTTTTGTTGGCAGGATCAAACAGGCCTTCTTTTTCAAGCGTTTCTTTGAGTTTCAAAAAACGCTGGTAAAGATCGCCCAACCCCTCCTCTTCTGCCGCGTCCACGATCAGTTGAAAGCGCCCTGTTTTGTCATACAGGTTCGGTCGGGCCATGAGCACGACCTGCATACCGTCCCGCATCGTTTCGGGTGCGTTACGAGCGGCCTGACGAAAGAGGACGCAGGATACGGCGGCATCTTCATCTTTTAAGGTGAAATAGGAATGCCCTGAAGGATATTTTTTCAAACCCGAAATCTCGCCACGCACGCGAATCCTGCCAAGCACAGGATCCTGGGCGAGCAGTTCATTCACTGCGCGATTCAACTCAAGGACCGAATATACTTTGTTCATGCTCTATTCGTATTCTTTGCCCGCGTCATGGACACGTTTTTTCTCATGCTTCTCAATACTTCCCAAGACCGCATTTATAAAGGATCGCGACTCATCCGTGCCGTATTCATTGGCAAAGATCACCGCCTCAGAAATGGCGATTTCGGCCGGAACATCGTCGTCAAATAACAATTCGAACACAGATAGCCGCAAAATGGAGAGATCAATCAACAACTGCCGCTCCATCGTCCAGCCTCGAAGATAGCGGCGGATGATCTCGTCGATGGCCTCGCGGTTGTCGCGTACGCCTGTCACCAGGCGGTCGAAATAGGAAAGATCTTCTTCATCTTTAATCGGATCCGACAGGAATAAATACTCCCGCTGCGCCAGATAGTCATCGGGGCGTATTTCAAGTTGGTAAAGAAATTGGAACGCTCGTTCGCGCGCTGTGTGACGGCTCATATAGGTCCTTTGTTATCGAAATATTCCCGGAGGAAGTATTTTGTCAATTAGTTTTCGAATCGCGTCGCGGTCTCTTAGGTATCGGAAACCGACAAAGTAACCCGCCACGGTCAACAAGAGGATAAACAGGAGTTTCCAAAACCCCAATATCATCCAAAGCACTGCGATCACAAAGGCGATCAGCGCGCCTGTGACCCCGGGCGAAAATGAAAAGCGCGATTCATCCCGATTCGCTTTATCCGGCGGATCATGTCTGTTCATGGATTAACGCTCCACCCTGGGCGCGATGGCTTCCACGCGGCTGACCCGGACTTCCACATTTTCTACTTCGATCCCCGTGTATTTTTCGATGTCTTTTTTCACCCGCTCCTGCACACGCGCCATCATCATGGGGATTTCCACATCAGAATACACTTGGCAGATCATGCGGACGGACAGTTTCCCGCCGCGGGAAGGCGAAATTCTCGCCTTGGCTGACTTTACACCTGACTGCGCGATTTTTGCGGAGTTCAAGGCGATGTTTTCAATGGCTTCGACACCGATCTCAATCGCGCCGATTTCATTGGCACGAATGCGGGTCTTGCGAAGGCGCCCGGACATGACGGAGACGACAAGCGCGATGAGGGTGATCAAAAAGCCCGTGAGCGTCACAA
Source organism: Mageeibacillus sp. UBA5438 (assembly GCA_002427535.1). Classification (GTDB taxonomy): domain Bacteria; phylum Bacillota; class Clostridia; order Saccharofermentanales; family DTU023; genus UBA4923. Next base: position 7,771 of record DIRK01000001.1, read on the forward strand.
TGATCGCGATCGTACGTATGGGTTGTTTTTGGGCCATGTCAAGGGTAAGCGTAATCATGCCGGTCAGAATCTCCGGGCTGACAATCATCAAAAGTACGACGAGAAAAAAGACCGCCAACAAAAATGAGAATGTGATTAAAATAGTTCGCACCCAGCGGCTCATGAGTATTCCTCCCGTCTTGCGGCATCACTGCCGCGCTCGTCTGTTTCACTCGACTCATCGATGACGCGCATCACATGGACGTTCACCGCGTCAACATTTAATCCCGTGAAACGTTCGACATCCCGTTTCACACGCTCTTGCACCGACCAGGCAACCTCCGGCATCACATGTCCGTAAAGGACGTCAAGGTACACCGTGATGATGACATCGTCCGATTCTCCCCCGCGAAAGGAGACGCGGACACCGCTCCCCTCCGCCGCAAGGCCGATCGCTTCTTTTAAGCTCGACACGACGCCCGTATTCAGGCGCTTAACACCTTCCGTATGAAGCGCCGCCTCTGCCGCGTACTGGGCTATAAAGCCCTGCGACATCATTCGCTCGCCTTTAATCGAGAACTGTTGTCGGCCGTCGTGCTCCATCGCTAAGCGCGCTCCAGATATTCTCCCGTCCGCGTGTCAATGCGCACGACCTCATGTTGGTTCACAAACAGCGGCACGCGGATGACAGCCCCTGTCTCCAAGGTTGCGTTCTTGGTCGCGCTTTGGGCCGTGTCGCCCCGCACAGCAGGTTCACATTCCACGATCTCGAGCTCCACCGTATTCGGCAGCTCCACTTCCAGGATTTGACCCTCCCAAGAGACCACACGTGCCGACATCCCTTCTTTTAAGTAAGGCAGCGCATGTTCCAATTTGTCTGCGCTGATCGGGATCTGATCGTACGTACTTTGGTCCATAAAGTAGTAAAGGTCGCCATCCTGATAGATGTAAGACATATCCCTGATATGGAGCTGTACCGGTTCATATTTATCGGAAGGGTTGAAGCTTCTTTGCACTACACTTCCTGTTTGAAGATTTTTGAATTTCACCCGGACAAAAGCAGAACCTTTCCCCGGCTTCACATGTTGAAACTCGACTACCTGACAAGGCTGTCCGTCGAGAACAAATCCTGTCCCATTGCGAAAATCACCCGCACTGATCATATATACCTCCGTCATTTACAAGCACATTCACTGCTTCTGCCATTTTAAGCGAAACATCACTATGTAGCAACCAAAGCCCATCGCCCCTATTCCGTGATACAGTATCGTTATGCGATAAAATGTCCAATAAACTTGGAGGATAATGCCGTTGGCAACCACTGAACAAAATAACATAGAAGAAAATAATCTTAACCCGAGGAAAAAATCGCGCCTTATTCGTACGGTACAAGCGCATTTTTACCCCGACCTGATCGTCTCATCGCCCGAGGTCATCGACTACGAAAGGCTAAAATCGATGGGGTTCCAGGTCATCCTCTTGGATGTCGACAACACGCTCGTCCTGCACGGGAGCCATGAGGGGGACGCCTTTGCAAGAGCGATTGTCACCAAGGTAGAACAGGCAGGGCTTATCCCGGTGATCGCGTCAAACGCGCGCGAACATCGGGCGCGTTCTTTTGCCGATTCGCTGGGCGTTGAATTTATCTCCCAGGCCAAAAAGCCGGGCATCGAGGCGATTTGCCAAGATCTCACAAAGCGCTCCTGTGCCTATCACAATGCCCTCATGGTCGGCGACCAGCTTTTGACGGATGTCTGGGCCGCGCGAAAGGCAAAAATTCCCGTTATCCTGACCGAAAAGCGATCCCCCCATGAAATCATCACGGTGAAAATGAAACGCGTCATTGAACGACTCATCCGTCTTTTAGGCGGCAAGGATGACTGGGAAATGCTAAAAGTGATCGATTACGATGTCCTGATGAGGAGGCCTCGTTCATGATTGTCTGCAAATTCGGAGGTTCTTCCCTCGCTTCAGCCGAACAAATCAAACGGGCGACTGCCATCATGCTCGACGATCCCGACCGTAGAATAATGGTGGTCTCCGCTCCCGGTAAAAGAAAAGACGTGATCCCCGACCAAAAGATCACCGATTTATTGCTTGATCTGATACAGCATCAGGAGTCCATCGGCGGCGGTCAAAAAGAGCGCGATGTTTTTGTCCAGCGGATCGTAGAAATCGCCACAGGGCTTGAGCTCACACCCGAAGTCGCGCAATCCTTATCGTTTGAACTGGACCAGGCGATCGCAAAACTCGATCCCAATGAACCCTCCTCCCGCGCCGATGTGTTGGCCATGGGTGAAATAGCCTCGGCCAAACTCGTGACCCGGTACCTGACGGCTATCGGGGTCCAAGCCCGCTACGTCGACCCGAGAGAAGCCGGCTTGTTGCTTTCATACCGCAACGGTGTGACCGACATCCTGCCCGAAACCTATGACAACCTGGCCCCTTTAGCGCTTGAGGAAGCCATCATCGTGTTTCCGGGCTTTTTCGGCCGGACAAAAGAAGGCGATACCATCACCTTTTCGCGCGGTGGCTCGGACATCAGCGGCGCTGTGCTTGCGGCCGCGGTCAATGCCTCGCTTTATGAGAACTGGACCGACCGCGACAGTGTCCAGGCGGTGAACCCCGAGCTTGTGAAGGATGCCGTCGCTTTAGATGAAATGAGCTATCGTGAAATGCGAGAACTCGCCTACATCGGCTTTTCCATCATCCACCCCGAAGCCCTAGAGCCTGTGATCCGAAAAAACATCCCGCTTAGGATCGCCAACACCGACGCGCCCCACCTTCCCGGCACACGCATTGTGGCCGAAAGGACGCATATCGATCGAATTCTGACCGGTATCGCCGCAAGCGATCACTTTTGTTCCATTAACCTCCGGCGCATCCTGATCAATCAGGAAATCGGCATTCTGGCTAAAATCCTAACCATCTTCTCGGAGCTTGGAATCAATGTCCATCACGTGCCCACCGGCATTGACTCCGTCAGCGTCATTGTGAAAGAAGCGTATTTTCCCTTAGAACAAGAACTCGTCCTGCGCCATAGGTTAGCAGCGGAACTTGAGCTCACACAGGTCACCGTCGTGCGCCAGATGTCCATTGTGATGCTGGTCGGCGAGGGCATGCGAGACACCACCGGGGTCATGGCTCGCGCATCGGCGGCACTTGCCAAAGAAAAAATCAGCATCGAGGTCGCCATGCTTGACTATTTTGAAATCAGCATGCTGTTCATGATGCGCCAGTACGAAAAACTTCGGGCTGTTTCGGTGCTCTATAATGAATTCTTTCTTCGTGTTAAGGACGAAGATCCCTTTGAATGACTCCCCCTGTATCAAAGAGGCGGTTGAGATTGTAGGTTCCGGGGTGTCGTAAGCCGTCGCCTGACACGAATGTTCTGGACACGTAAACATAGCCCTCACTGTTATGCCAGTAGGCCCAGGCACCGTAACCGCTTTGCAAAAGATAACCTGCGTCCGAAAATAGCTTTGCCTTGGCCTTTTGCTGTTCCACATGATCCCCAAAAGGACAGTAGAGTTCTTTTAAAGGACCCGTGTAGGGCAACACCCACATCTCCATCATGGCAAGATCACGCGCTATGTCGGCCGTTTTCACATAGGGCAGTGACAGCCGTCCGTAGGTGCCGCTTGCAAGATGCCAGTTTTTGGCCTCGAGAGCTTCCAAAAGCTTCTTCACGGTCTCACGATTGACCGCATAGTCACCCTGCCAGTTGTCCGGCACAGCCAGTTCAGCTTCTTTGGCCTCCCGCAAGAGCGCTAACTCCTGCACATCGGCCACCGGGTGCCCCAAGAGGCCGTATTGGCCGACAAGCGCGATCGTTCCCGTCGCGCCGTTAAAGGAAAAGTCAGGGTGCTTTTCGATGAATTCTTCCAGGATACCAATCGCCGTATAGCGCCGATCCATACGTTTTCTTCCGTCTTCTTCAAGCAGGAAACCGACCGTCTCCCCTTCATCATTTAAATCAAGACCGAAGGCAACACCGCTTTCAGCGCGGGGGAAGGATCCGTAAAAATCTTCCAATACAAGCACCAGCGGTTTTTTCCCACGAGGGCAGGCGATGCCCATGAGTTTTCCGTCTTGGGAAACAAATGAGTCACTGTCCACCAGCACGTACTGGTTTTCATAGAGTTTTTGGAGGATGCGTTCGAATTCATCCGCAAGGAGCAGGTCGCGGTCGGCGGCCGCCTGATACTTATCCCCGTCAAACGCGCGCATGGGATCGGCGATGATGGGCTTGATCGCGATATGTTCGACAGGATCCCACCAGGTGATGATCGGGTCCGGATTTCTTTCATCGGAGATTGCTTTGAAGTTGAGAAGTTCAGCGTTTTCTGTGAAATGGGAAAGGAGTTTTTCCAACCGTATGCCCGCGTCGTACGTGCGGTCATGCGCCATCTCGTGTCGGATATAGACGATCTGCTCATCGTAATAGCGCTGCCAGACGCGCGTAAGGCGCTCTGAGAGGTAATCGAACACCGGTTCAAGACCCGTAAAATCGGTTTCACTGACGATTTTTTCGAGATGAATGGCCTCCTCATAATACTTTGCCTCTTGGCCATACTCATCGGCTTTTTCCAGGCGCTCCCGCACACTGGTGACCGTGTCAAAGCGATCTAAGATCGCGCTGTATTCACGTGTCAGACGCGGGATACCGGTCACTTCATGGAGAAAGTGCAAAAAGGAAGACTCCTCCAAATCACCTATCAGGTAAGAGGCTGTCGCGTTTTTCACCGTCTGCATCATGCCCTGGCCGGCCATCACAAAATACTGTTCGAGCCATTCAATTTCCTCAGGCAGTAGGCTTTGACCTTCAAGCGTCCTTCGCAGCAGATTGTCACTTTTTTTAATCGCGTCGTCTTCAATCCGCAGGATAATGCTCTCTGAAAGCTCATCCAATCGTTTGACCGTGTCGCTTGATTTTTTGTCGGCCAAATCAGCGCGTTTTTCACGCAATGTGTTGTAGATATGAAATATGCGCGCATCGTCGCCCGCTAAAACTGCCTGTTCATAGTCTTTCATGGAAAAGGGCAGTCGCGGTTTTTGGATCATCCAGATCGCAAAGGCCACAGCCGATACTAGGAGCAGCACGATCAACATCCGGATCAGATGGCCCTTTTTAATGCGAGGTTTCGAGGTGCTTTCTAAAAGCGGTGAACTCATCTACTCTGTTGACTCCTCAAGCTCGAGCTGGCGGTCCTCCAATGTTTCTTCACGGATATAACGGCCGGCGGTCGGCAGTTTGGCGATGCGGTAGTAGTTGACATCGCGAATAAAGTCCAATTCATCCTCCGCATAAAGCTTTGTCAAATAATCGTTCTTCGATCGCAGAATTGTCGCCCCGCGCGCGGTCCTTGTGGCCTTCTTCACAATGAGGGAGGCGTCAAAGTAAAGCAGCTTATTTTTCTTAGAGCGAACGGCGAACGATAAATCCGATTCAGGCGCAAGATACGCCATGCCGATAAGCGGTGAGGAGTCGTCGTACGCGTTGATCAGTTTTTTGCGTCGCTGGACGGTCTCATAGTGCGAGGCATCGATGCGGACTCCTTTGCCGTTTTCAAAGACAAACATGAACTCCCCGGTGAAAGGTTCTAAGGCCGAATGCATGAACACCACATGCTCATCCTCATCAAGCTCCAGGAGATTGGGCGTATACTCGCCAAGCTGAGAAGGCCTATGGTCCTCAATCTCCCAGGCCATCATCTTGTAAACTTGCGCCTTGTTCGTGAAGAACAAAAGCTCGGAGTGATTGGTGGAGTCCATCTCCTGCAGCAGGCAATCACCTTCTTTGAAGCGGATTTCAAAATTACCGCGCAGGGAGGTCGCCGCCAACTTTTTCATATAACCTTCTTCGGAGAGATATACACGCGTGTTGTACGCGGGGATGAGTTCTTCTTCTTCGGGAATCTCAATTTCCTCCGGAGCGATCAGGCGTGTTTTTCGCTCGCGGCCGTATTTTTTGGCGATCTCCTTTAATTGACGAACAATCTTGTCCCTGATCTTTGCTTTGCTCTTGGCCAGTTGTTCCAGATCCGCAATTTCTTTTTCAAGTGTTTCAATGTCACGCACGCGCTTTAAGATGTACGCCCGGTTCAGATGTCGGAGCTTAATCTCCGCCACATAATCGGCCTGAGTCTCATCGATGTCAAAGGCGCTCATGAGACGCGGGAGGACCTCTTCTTCTGTTTCGGTCAGTCGGATCACCGCGATCGCCTTGTCAATGTCAAGCAGGATGCGCTCTAAACCCCTCAAAAGGTGAAGGTTTTTCCCCTTCTTCTCAGCGTCAAAGAGGGCCTCGCGTTTAATGCATTCACCCCGCCAGTCCACCCACTCGAGCAGTATGTCGCGCACGCCCATGACTCGGGGCCGGTTGTCCACGAGGATATTGAAGTTACACGAGAAGGCGCTTTGTAAGGACGTCGATGTAAACAGCTGGTGCAAGATGACATCGGGATCGGCGGAGGCTTTATAATCCACGGATACGCAAAGCCCTGACAGGTCTGTCTCATCTCGTACGGAGACGATGTCGCGCAACTTACCCTTTTTGATGCCGTCCGCGATATCGTCGATGATGGCCTCAATCGTCGTTGTGTAAGGGATCTCGCGGATCTCAATGCGGCGATCTTTGCGGTTCACATCGGCCGTGGCGCGAAGCTGGAATGAGCCCCGCCCTGTTTCGTAGATGTCGCGCATCTCATCGGGCTTATAAATAAGATAGGCCGCGGTTGAGAAATCAGGGGCTGGCAGTGTCTCTAAAAGGTCGGCTTTCGGATCTTTGATCAGGGCGATGGTCGTATCGCAGATTTCTCTTAAGTTAAAAGAACAGATATTGCTGGCCATCCCGACCGCAATCCCCTGGTTATTGTTCACCAAGATGGTGGGAAAGGTCACCGGAAAGAGCAGGGGCTCTTGCATGGTGCCAGAGTAGTTATCGACAAAGTCAACGGCATTTTTTTCCAAGCCCGAAAAGATAGTTTCACATAAAGGGTCAAGCCGCGCCTCGGTGTAGCGTGAAGCGGCGTACTGCATGTCGCGTGAGCTGACGCTGCCAAAGTTGCCCTTTGAATCCACCCAGGGGTGCAACAATGTCCCGTTGCCGCGGGTCAGTCTCACCATCGTCTCATAAATGGTTTGGTCGCCGTGGGGGTTGAGTTTCATGGTCTGCCCCACGATATCCGCGGATTTCGCCCTGGGTCCGTTCTGTAAGTTCATCTTGTACATCGTGTAAAGAAGTTTCCTGTGGGCCGGTTTAAATCCATCAATCTCAGGAATGGCGCGTGACAAAATGACACTCATCGCGTAGGGCATGAAATTGTCAAACAAGGTATCTGAAATCTTCTTCTCGATGGCCTTCACATCTTTTTCGTTGCTCATCCGGATGTCGTTTCCTCTCCTAGCCAACGTCGAGCATCTCCATGTAGAGATGACCGGTCTTTTCAATACAACGCCTTCTTCCGGGGATGTCGTCTCCCAAAAGAAGATCGAAGGTGGAGCGCATGGTCTCCTCATCCTCCGGGATCACAGCGACGAGGCGGCGTGTTTCAGGATTCATCGTCGTGTTCCACATCATGCCGGGTTCGTTTTCGCCCAAGCCTTTCGAGCGCTGTACATGGACATGACCTTCTGTTAACTTGTCGAGAAGGTCATTTTTTTCCTGATCCGAGTACGCAAAATAGGTGCTCTCAATCTTCTTTTTGCGGTGACTGATCTCAAACAGAGGCGATTCGGCGATGAATATTTTGTTTTGCCGGATCAGTTCCGGGGTGAGTCGGTAGAACATCGCAAGGATCAAGGTTCTGATCTGAAATCCGTCCACATCGGCGTCGGTGCAGATGATGACCCTACGATAACGCAACCGCTCAATGTCAAAGGCCGGCACATCTTTGCTGTATTTTTTAGGAATGTCGACCCCGCATCCCAATATTTTAATAAGGTCCATGATGATGTCGTTTTTGAAAATCGCGCTGTAGTCGGCCTTCAAGCAGTTCAGGATCTTCCCGCGCACCGGGATAATGGCCTGGAACTCAGCATCCCGCGCCATCTTGACCGAGCCGAGCGCAGAGTTTCCTTCCACGATATAAAGCTCTCTTTGATTCACATCCTGCGTGCGGCAGTCGACAAACATTTTCACGCGATTGGACACGTCGATTTGTTGCATGAGGTCGCGTTTTACGGCAAGTCGTGTCTTCTCCGCCTTTTCACGGCTCCGTCTGTTCAAAAGCACCTGATCGGCCGCGCGCAATCCCTCTTCTCTTTTTTCGATGAACCAGATATCCAGTTTTGTCCGGACAAGGTCGGTCATGAAGCGTTGAATGAAACGGTTGTTGATCGAACGCTTGGTCTGGTTTTCGTAACTTGTGACCGTCGAAAATGAACTGGTCATTAAAAGAAGACTTTCTTCAATGTCTCCGAAATTGATCTTTCCTTCATTCGCGCGGTATTTACCCTCGTTTTTTAGGAAGTTGTCAAAAGCCGACACAAACGCGGAGCGGATGGCGCGGTCGGGAGAACCGCCGTACTCGAGCCAGGAAGAGTTGTGGTAGTAGCGAATATCGCGCTTTAGATTGTTAAAGGCGAAGGCGACTTCACATTTCACCGTGTAGTCCTGCCGGTCATCGCGGTCGCGGCCCACGCCTTCACCGCCAAAAAACATGGCGTCAGTCAGACCGTCGACATTTTCCTCTTGGATCATGCCAAGGATGCCGTCGGGATAACAAAAGTCAGTCCGGGTCCCCTCCAATTCGTCAATGAACCGGAAGCGCACGCCTTTGTTGACAACCGCCTGTTGTTTTAAGGTAGTGTGGAAATATTCGGCCGGGATGGCGATGTCAGTGAACACGTCGCGATCCGGCATCCAGCGCTGCATCGTCCCTGTGGCGCTGGTCTTGATTTCGGTTTTTTTGAGTCCTCCGACGTTTTCACCCTTTTCAAAATGGAGTTCATAAAGATATCCGTCGCGCCTTACCTCAACGTCAAACCAGGCAGAGGCGTACTGAGTCGCGGCGGCGCCCAGACCGTTTAATCCTAAACTGTATTCATAGTTTTCACCCAGGTTGGTCTTGTATTTTCCTCCTGCATACAGTTCGCAGTAGACAAGCTCCCAGTTAAATCGTTTTTCAAGCGGGTTAAAGTCGAGCGGGATGCCCCGTCCGCGATCAATGACTTCGATGGAGTGGTCAGGAAAACGGGTTACGGTGATCTCGTGGCCGTGACCTTCGCGCGCCTCATCGATCGAGTTGGATAAAATTTCAAAAAAGGACTGCTGACAGCCGCGAAGATCGTCGGACCCGAAGATTACGCCGGGTCTGAGGCGAACGCGGTCAGCGCCTTTTAGCTGTGAAATACTCGTGTTATCGTACACCTGACTCATAAAAACTCCCTTCGTTTCCGATTCTCACATGGATTGAAATCATCGTCAAGCGACGCTTTACGCCCCAAGAAAAAACCATCCGCGGATTTTATGAAAATCCGGCAGATGGCTGTGATCTGGCGAGCATAGCAGGACTCGAAC
>DIRK01000001.1:17473-23415 GCA_002427535.1 Mageeibacillus sp. UBA5438
GTTGCTCTATCCAGCTGAGCTATATGCCCGTGTCGGTTTCCGGAAAAATTGGAGCGGGTGAAGAGAATCGAACTCTCACGATCAGCTTGGAAGGCTGATGTTCTACCACTAAACTACACCCGCATAAGCCGGAAACCTAAGATATCATACAACAGCCCAATACTTTTGTAAATCGCTTATTCTCCCTCATCCGGAAAAAGAAGAAGCGATTCAGGTACGTATCCTAAGCGGCCGTCGGTCATTTTAATCAAAATCCATCCATCCTTTGGGGTTGCCAGCTGCGTGACGCGATCTCCTCGCGTGACCGTGCCCACAAGCTCATCGCCGCCGGGGGATGCGACCACACGCAGACTGCTGGCCTTCACCGTGATGTCGATCTCAAAATCCGTTTTCGGCGTTTCATTTTCTACTGAAGGCGTGGTCACAAGAGGCTGCGTCTCAACGGGTTGGTTGCCCCGCATGATGCTTTTCACACCGATGAATACGGACACAAGGACAAGGAGTGCCACGAGCCATGTGGCGATGTAGGCCAGCCATGACATCCCCCTGGATCCCGGTATGAGATGGGTCATCTTGTGATGCATTTTTGAGATTCTCGACGCGAAGCCTGTCGGATGCCAATGTTTCAGCCGATCCAAAAAGGAAGGTTTTTTGCGATAGCCCGCCGGATAGCTATCCTGTGAGTGTGGTGTGCGCCTGTTTTGATCGGTTTCACGGGTGGGCAGCGAAGCGGGCGCCTGTTGTCCCTCCGTCCAGATCGTTTTAAACTGTGGCGGTTTTTGCCGATAAACCGGTACATCTTGGACGTTTCGAGCGCCTTCTTGAAAACGTTTATAGCCCGCGGGCGTGATGCGCAGGTTACCGTCGAGTAAGGGCACGACTTTTGAATTGGATAAGCGTTGAAGCCAAGGGATTTCCATCTCGCCCCGGCCTTTTCTTCCGGCCACACGTTCGCGTGACTCCGCGCTGAACATTTCCAAGTCGGGTTCCACTTTTTGGATCTGCACAGAGAACCACGTGGGGTCGATATTGCGCCCGTAGGAGATGGACAGGCGGGTCAACTCCATCATGGCGACATTAATCTGGTGGATGTCGGCGAACAGGTCTTCCAGATCGCGGGGGTCAAAAAGGTCAATAAAAGCGGGATCGACAATCAAAAGATCGTCGCCTTCACGCGGGCGGAAACTATAAAAATCAAGGTCACGTCCGAAGACTGACAGCGATCCGTGTTCGGGATGGTAGGTGGGCTGCTGCCTGTAGATATGACGCCCGCGGCTCAGGTAGACCGCGTAGCCGGGGTCACACCAGATGACGATGCGCTCTGAGTCAAAGAGTAGCAGGAAGTCGGCTTCCAGTCTGTTGCGCTCCACCATGACCGGGAATCGCGATAAGCCATTGATTTGGAGTTCGCGGAAGGTGACAAGCCAATGGCGTAAAAGCGCCCTAGTCGACAACACAGAAGCCGCGTCCTCGGGGTCTGTATGGAGGCCCGCAATGAGTTGTACCCGGCGGTTTCCTGACATCACATAATGACGCTGTTCCTGCGTGGCCAACACCCCGATGTCGCGGTCGTTGATTTGCAAGGTTATTTCGTCGCGGTCTTTATCCGCCAAATGCGCTGTCAATGTCGATCGAATCATACTGGGTTCTTAAGGCATCTCCTTCATCGAAAATACTGTAATCAATCTTAACACGCGATCAAAATGATGGCGGTGGCAAGGGTTTGTATTCTTGCTCCAATAAGCCGAAGAACAATAAATCAATATAACGGCCTTCACGGCGCATGGCCTCGCGCATGGTCCCTTCCTCCGAAAATCCGAGCTGTCTAAAAAGTTTCAAAGAGGCCTCATTGTCCCTTGCCACACGCGCATACAGGCGATGCAGGCGAAGCTCCGAAAAAGCGTAGTCAATGATGAGCCGCATCGCTTCTTGAGCCAGTCCACGCCCTCTGTATTCGGGTTCTGCGAGCATCACGCCCAGTTCCGCGTGACCGGAGATAGGATCCACATAAGACAGGGTCACAAGGCCGATGGTCTTCTCTTCAAGGCGGCAGGCGAAGACAAAATTCTCTTTGCCGTCGTTCCAGTCCTCCATCAGGCTCTCGAGTTGTTTCAGATTACGCGGCAGGAGGGCATCCGGCAGATAATAATAAATTTCTTTGACATCTGAAAAAAAAGGAGCCATCGCCCGGATGTCATCCGTTTCAAGCGGAACCAGCGATACGCGCTCACCGATCAAGGGAAATCCATTTTTCACGTTTTGGGCCTCCTTCAATGTCGTAATTGCCAGCTTCAATAGTAGCACGCATGGCCCTAAAAACAGAAATGCCTTGGGGCGTCTGCCCCAAGGCTTATCTGGTGATCCACTGGGGATTCGAACCCCAGACCCCCTGATTAAAAGTCAGATGCTCTACCGACTGAGCTAGTGGATCGTCTGGCTGGGATGGCAGGATTTGAACCTGCGAATGCGGGAGTCAAAGTCCCGTGCCTTACCGCTTGGCTACACCCCATTATAGTTCTCTGGCGTTTGGGGTGGAATACGAGAATCGAACTCGTGACCTCCAGGGCCACAACCTGGCACTCTAACCAACTGAGCTAATTCCACCGTAATGCCAAAAAACATCCAATTGAGTTTAACAAGCAGTCGAAACGATGTCAAGGAATGTTTTTTCTCTACGACACCGGCCCAGCATACCACATTTCTAATTGAAGTAAATAATCCTTCATATCGACACCGCCTCCGAAACCCACTAACTCGCGATTGGCGCCGATGACGCGGTGGCAGGGAATGATGATAGGAAGCGGATTGGCGGCCAAAGCGCGGCCGACCGCGCGTGCTAACTGGCCGGATTTTTCTTTGTCCGGCTGGATTTGTTCGGCAATTTCAGCATAGGTACGAACCACGCCAAAGGGAATTTCAAGCGTTTTTTGCCACACACGTTGCTGGAATTCCGTTCCTTCGGGAAAAACATAGGGGATTGACGGCTCGTGCCCCCCTTCCAGATAGCGATTGAGTTCCTGTCTTGCCAATTTCAAGATCTCGCATTCTTCATCCATCGCAGGATCTTCCTTGCCGGGGATGATGCCGTTGAAACCCAAAAGCCCTCGAAAGTATGCGGTCTGCTTGACCAGGGTTGTCAGGCCCGCGGTCCCTTTGCGGAAAAACTGAATTGATTCAATTTTTTCACAATCCGGTGTCGTGACTATCGCAAGATAACCGTAATCCCAGGGAATAAAGCCCACGTGACGCAACGACACTTCAGGCGCAAAGAAAGTGTTGAGTGTCGCCTCAAGGTCAATGTCGAAAATGTCCCTGACATAGCTCATATTCTTCCTGAAATGGGAAGAACACAGCAAATCAACGCGATAAAGCACTTCGTCATCCCCGATAATCTGACGCGCGAGGCCTTGAAGTTCTTCGCGAGTCAGGGGTTCTTTTGTCCATACGCGTGCCATTCGCCAGGTGAGTGAGTCAAAGGGTGCCGCGACGTCAACCCCACCGACGATTTCATTTTCTTTAAGCACAAAGAACATTTGTTCGCCGGCGTCAAGTCGGCCTTTCACCAATCGGCGCCAGGCGGCAAGCGACCTGGGCGAATGGTACTGCTCGATGAAGTCACGAAAATGCTGAATATCCTTCAGGTAAAAACGCTTCAACTGAACGCCGCTGGGATCATCCGAATACTGATTCATCCTGTGTCCCTCCTGTATCTCGCGTGTCAGGCGATTTCATTTCTCCCGTATCTCAGATAGCGAAAACGAATGCCATCCTCCTCGAGCCATTGCCCGCAAGCTTCGAGCGTCCATTCCGGCGATCGGTCCAGGTCCAAAAACCACACATCCGCCTCAAAGGCCTCTTCAAACTGTGTGACGAGCACGGTGTCACAAAACGGCAATAGTTGCTCGTATACCGCGCCGCCCCCGATGACGATGAAATCACTTTCGTGATAACCCTGCTGTTTTAAAACGCGTATCCGCTGGTGGAGCTCTTCCATGCTCGCGACATACTCACAGCCCGCACAGGAAATTTCCTCCCTTGTCCTGAGCACAATGTTGATGCGCCCCGGCAAGGGTTGGCAGCCCGGGAAGGTGTCGAGTGTATTGCGTCCGTAAATGACCACCTTGCCCAAGGTGAGTGCGCGAAAACGTCTCAGATCTGAGCTGATTCTTTGTTGGAGGCATCCGTTACATCCAATCCCCCAGTTGGCGTCACATGCGACAATTGCGATCATTGTTTTTCTAGCTCCAATTACGTTGCGACCGGTATTTTCCGTACCACGGGCCCTGACTCGTACTGTTCAAACACAAAACTATCGACGGTAAAGTCGTAGAAATTATCAATGTCCGGATCGATGATGAGCCTGGGCGCATCGTAAGCCTTTTGTTCTAAGAGGGCTTCGACAATAGGCACATGGCGGTCATAGATATGCGCGTCGGCGATGACATGTAACAGTTCCCCTGCCTTAAAACCTGACACCCGGGCGAACATCATGAGCAGGATGGCGTATTGCAAGACGTTCCAATTGTTGGCCACCAACATATCGTTGGAGCGCTGGTTCAGGATTCCGTTCAGACGGTCCCCGGAGACATTAAAGGTCATGCTGTACGCACAGGGGTAAAGCGCCATCTCGTTCAGATCCGAAAAATTATACAAGTTGGTCATCATGCGCCTTGACGCCGGATTATGCTTTAGCTCATAGAGCACGCGGTCCACCTGATCAAATTCACCCTCAGGAAAATCATATTTTTGTGCCAGCTGGTAGCCGTAGGCTTTGCCAATGGTGCCGTCGGGCAGGCACCATTGATCCCAGATTTTAGAACCCAAATCACAGACGCGATTGGATTTTTTTTGCCAAATCCACAAAATTTCGTCGATTGCGGCGCGATAATTAATTTTTCGAAGGGTCAGGATAGGAAATTCACGCGTAAGGTCGTAACGGTTGACAATGCCAAAACGTTTCACCGTGTGGGCCGGCGTACCGTCCTCCCAACGCGGGCGGACATCAACATCGTCGTCGCAATCACCGTGGCTCAGGATATCGATACAGTTGGCTTTGAAAATCTCATCACATAGACTCATCACTTACTCCAATGAATATTCTTTTCTAATGAATATTATACCATCTAGGACAGTTCTCCGAACAGGCGGTAACCCTTCTTCTTGAAGGCGGCATCCTGCCCATCAACGCGTTTGAATTGAAAGGGCTTATTAATATGCCCGCAAGCCAAGGCGTAGTGACAAAGCGCGATCCCAAGATCCACATGCGACAAGGAATAAACCAACGAAAAAGGAAAGCAGAGTTTCTTCTCGTAAAGCAATACGCGTTCTTTTTCTTTCTCCCAGTACCAGGGTTGCAAATTGAGTCCTGAAGGCGCAAGATGCGCCGCCCGGACGCACAGATCTTCTACTGCGTTGGTGATCTGTCCTATTGGTTTTCGAATAAACTCGTCTATCCGGCGATCCACGCTCCCTTTTGTCTTGCCAAAGGCAAGGGTCATGAGGTCCCGTTGATTCCGGCCGTGTTTTTTCTCTTTAGCCACGCCCAGCCAAACACTTCCGATACCATGAGCATTAAACCAGAGCGTGAGTTGCTGAAATATAAACCCGCAACTTTCCTTTTCACCGTCGCGCCCCTCCCCGCTCACAATGAGATAGTGAGGTGCCCGCACCCGAAATAAGCCTTTAGTTTGAGTAACAAAACGATAGCGCAGCGGCACATCAGGATAAAGCGGTTGAAATCCTTCAATCGCCTGAGAGATCTCTTCAAAGATTTCCTCCGGTAAGGTTTCTTGTGTAAAATCGCGGCAAGCTTTTCGTTTGAAAATAGAAGCGTAAAGATCCATAGGTCATCCTTTCGAAAATGAGTATTCGCGGACAGCTCATATTTAAGGATAACAGAAATAAAGACATCACTTCCAAAATAAAGTGATGTCTTCAACTGG
>DIRK01000053.1 GCA_002427535.1 Mageeibacillus sp. UBA5438
ATGAGGTGGCTCTTTTTATGCCAACCAATTTACACCACTTTATAGGACACTATCCGGCTTTGGTGGCTATTATGTTGAAATATATAATAAATAAGGCAAAATTATTTACCATAGTATTGGAGGTCTGAATGATGAAAAGGAACGCGATAATTGTCGGTGTAGCCACTATTGCCTTTTTAATAATTACTGGGGGTGTACTTGTATCTATGGGTTTATTTGGAAGGTTTGCAGGAATTGAAAAAGAAAAGCTTGTGAGTTATCGATACAGCAGCGGCGGTGATATGCTGGGTAGCTCGTATTCCGAAACTGTACGTGAATTCGACGAAGACAGCGCTCTTGTTACTATAGTGCAGCGCAAGTGGCACGGCGATGATGGTACAGTGAAAGAATATCTTATTGATAAAGCAATTCTTAATGAATTAAAAGCGGTGTTTGTAAAATATCGCATGAAAAAATGGGACAATAAGAAGTTTACAAAAATGTTTATTGCCGATGGTGCAAACTATAGCTACGGATTCGACTTTGAAACGGATTACGTGTCATTTTCATCCCAGTATTATCCGGAAAAGTATTCTTCTAAACTTAAAGAACTCGATGAGATATTGAATAAGTATTTGCAAAATGCAACGCTTCTCCCGCGACTGCTGATTCAAAATACGGTTACAGAAAATGATTTTGAACTGCCATATGACCTTGATAACGGAGAAATTGTTTTATCTGTTTACTCGTATTATCAAAAAATCCTCTGCTTTCGCCTTGCAAACGGTACAAATGAAGAAATAAAGGCAGATTCTGTTATCCGCCTATATAGGGATGATGAAAGCGTTCTGATCCATGAAAAATCCTACGAGCACGAAACGATATTTTATGCGCACGACTTAAATGAAGATTCCATCAAACTTAACGAACGTCTTGCACCCGGCAAATACCGCCTTGAGGCGTTTGGATATGAGACAGAATTTGAAATACAGTGAAAGAAAACAGCATGTCAAAATGCAAAGGTTTGCTTTGAACCCTTGTACTCTGATTTGCAACCACCACATTCGATTTGCACCCATTGCCTGCTTTTCTGTCAATATATGTTCTTTTCCATAGGAGACATCAGGCTCAGAACCTGAAGTTGTTAATAAGGAAGGATAAGTTTGCCTCGCGGTTTATGTTGATTATAGGTCGTAGGGATTTTTCTATGTCTGAAACCTTTTAACGAGTGCTATATATTTTAACGATTCTTCTTCCGGTTTGCAGAAGGGGATGGTCGAGGATGAACCTGAGCGCTTATGCTGCAACCATCAACGTACCATTAGGCTTTGATTCCATCGCCGTCGCCTTGCTTGGCAATCTTAATCCCTTAGGCTGTATCTTTTCGTCTTTTCTTATTACGATCTTTCAAAAGGGCGCTGTCTATATGGGTTCGGCGACCGGCGTGGTGCGCGAGATCGCTTCCGTCATTACGGGCATTTTGCTCTTATTCAGTTCGCTCGGCGACTTTATTAAAGCAAAGGCGGAGCGCTACAGTCAGCAAATGACTTTCGAGCGCGAATCAAGGGAGGAGGCTGAACGATGATCGACAAAATTATTATGGATGGCTTGGCCTTCGCGTTCCCCCTGTTTATTATGGCCGTCGGTGGGATCTACAGCGAAAAAAGCGGGATTACGATGCTGGCCCTGGAGGGAATTCAAGGATTCGGCGCTTTTACGGGCGCGGTGATCTTCACCCTTATGCAGCCGATTTTGGGCGAGGGGGCCCACGGCCTTGTCTACATTGCCATCCTGATGTCCATGATCGGGGGCATGTTGTGCGCGTGGCTTCACGCCGTGCTATCCATCCGCTTTCGTGTCAACCAGGTGGTGAGCGGCGTGGTCGTGAATATCCTGGCGATGTCCTTGACCACCTTTTTGACGGGACTTTTAAACGAGCATCTGACAGGTGAGCCTTCGAATAAAATTTGGCTCGGCGCGGCTCCGCGCTTCAGTATCCCGGGACTTTCCAAGATTCCTGTGTTAGGCGCGTTCTTCCGCGACATCTATTTGTTTGTGCCCTTTATCGTGCTGTTTACCGCGGTCGCGGGGGTTGTCCTTTACAAGACAGCCTTTGGGCTCCGTCTCAGAGCCTGCGGCGATAACCCCGAAAGTTTGGATGCCGCCGGAGGTAACGTCAGCCGGACGCGCTATGTGGCGCTCACCGTCACGGGGCTTCTCACCGGGCTGGGCGGACTCTTTTTTGCCTTCTCCTTTTCAGCGAACTTTTCACCCATGATCTACATGGGTTACGGTTATCTTGCGATTGCCGCGATGATCTTTGGCAACTGGGACATCGGCCGTACCTTGGCCGCCTGCCTCTTCTTTGGTTTCGCGCGTTCCACAGGCTACCAGATGATCTTAAAACTGGGAATGTCAAGCGACCTGTCGGACTTGTTCCTCATGATCCCTTATCTCTTGACCTTGCTGCTTTTGACCTTTTTCTCGCGTCACAATAGACCTCCCAGAGCGCTCGGTGTGCCCTATGACCATGAAAGCCGGTAAAAAATACGACTGTACCTAACGTTGCGATTATTCGCAGTGAGAGGTTTTGTTGATGTTTCGCAAATGCAAATAAACTGTGTTTTTGGAGATCCCTAGCAGTTTGGCCACTTTAACGACGGCGTCTTTTAGGTCAAATATATGCTTTGCATTCAGGACTTCCACGATTTCTCTATTGTAACGTGAAACCGATATAGAAGGATTGTTGACAATTTCGGCTCTGGCTGTGTTCACGGCCGACAAAATCAGTTCATCCGTGCTACTTGCAAAAGTTTCATCGATTTCATGAGCATGCGAATTCATGGCAGTTTCGAGAATATTTTCAAGATAGATATTGAGGGGAATGTCCATATAAAAATTCATGCACAAAAGCCCGATAATTTTGTCACCGCTACCAGTAATGGGAAAGGTCGCAGCACGGATCGGCACACCTTTTTTGCTTCGGTTAAAGTAGACCAAGTTTTTATGATTACTTCCGCTTTTCTTAATCTCTGCCAGCATATCCAAAGCTAGGTCCGTAATAGGCGCGCCTTCATGCCTATCAGAATAGTGTCCGTTGATAATTTTGATGACGGCGTGGTCAAGAACTTCCAGACTATGCAATACCAATTCATAGGCGGGCCCAATGTACTCGGATAAACCGTCCAAGACCGATTTATAACTTTCCAAAATTAGGCGATCAACATCTGTAAAATCGACGTTTTTATCCATGTCTCCCCCGTAACCAAACAAATTGCACCGCAATGGATGATGATCTGTTTATGACTATGCAGATCCTTACATTGCTATTGCATCAAAAAGAAAGTAAACAGTCAAGATGATGAAATAAATACTATTGACTAAAAGATAATTAATTAATATACTGGTGCCAATTCTAGAAATGCAGTCATAAATGAGAAACATATGGAGGTAATGGATGGGCGTACAAATAGAAATTGTAAAAACCGATGAAGCCGCCGCTGCGATAGGACCCTATTCTCAGGCAATCGTTGTGGGCGAATTTGTCTTTTCATCAGGGCAGTTGCCGGTAAATCCCAAGACGGGGGAGGTGATAACGGGAAATATTACATCTCAAACGGAGCAGGTTCTAAAGAACATACATGCAGTGCTTGAAGCGGCGGGTTCAAATCTTGAATCGATCGTGAAGACAACTTGTTATCTGGCAGACATGAGCGACTTCGCAAAATTTAATGAAGTCTATGGAAAAAACATCACAGGTAAACCTGCGCGTAGTTGTGTTGCTGTCCGCCAATTACCGAAGAACGCGCTTATTGAAATAGATGTTATTGCGCTAACAGCGGACTAAAACAATTGAAAATCTTGCCTTACGAAGGAAATGGTATGTAAAAAGGAGTAGATGGAGATGTTTAAAAAGAAAGAGAAAATGGAGTCAAGCTCAAAGAAGAAACCAACACTTGGTTTTTCTTTGTTGGTTATCCTTGTCTTATGCGTATTCGTATATTTGGGCGTGGGGCCCCTGAATTTAAATATAGCCCTGCTGTTGTTTCTAAGCTGGATTGTCATAGCACCCTTCGCAGCCTATTTGGGCTATTCCTTTCATGATTTAGAAGGATTTGCTTACGACATGGCCAAGTCCGCATTGCCACCTGCGGCAATTATCATGTCAGTGGGTATCATGATTGCAACATGGCTGGCTGGCGGGACTGTTCCGACCGTTCTGGTTGTAGGCCTTAAACTTATCACCCCCAAATTGTTTCTTCTCGTCACCTTTGTTTTGTGTTCGCTTGTGTCCATGTTAATGGGCACATCATGGGGCACTGCAGGGACTGCGGGTGTCGCAATGATGGGTGTTGGTTTAAGCATGGGGATGAGCCCCGGGATCGTTGCGGGTGCTGTTATTTCAGGCGCGTATTTCGGCGACAAAATGTCACCCATGTCTGATAGTACGAATATTTGTGCGACAGTCACGAAAACTGACCTCATGACGCACATCAAGTATATGTCGATCAGTAGCATTCCCGCATTTATTATCTCGGCCATTTTGTATACCATCGTTGGCATGGTCAAAGGCGGGACGAATTACGATCCTTCTCAAGTGGATAGCATAATCACAAATCTTAACGCAGTATTCAAGATCGATTTTATTTCGGTCATTCCCATTATCCTTGTGCTCGCAATGCTTTTCATGAAAAAATCAGTAGTTGTATCGCTATTAGTCGGTGCAATTTCAGCTGGCGTGATCGCTGTTGTACACCAAGGATTTCCAATTGCTTCCGTCGGAACTTTCATGATGAACGGTTTCAAGATTGAAACGGAAGATGCCATTTTGAGAAGCCTTCTGAACAGGGGTGGCATGACCAGTATGCTCACGCTTGTCGCAACGTTTATTGGCGCACTGGGGCTTGGTGGAATGATGAACAAAACAGGCCTGATCCAGCCGCTCTTAGACGCATTGACGCGCCGTGTCCGATCGGGCAAAAGCCTCATCATTACTACGATGGTGTTGACATGGATTTTGGTCACCGTTATCGCCACGAATAATTTTGCATTTGCGATGCTTGGGACACTTCTTCCGTCATTGTTTAGAAAATATAATTTGAAGAGCGAAAACCTGTCACGCGCGCTTGAAGATTGCGGTACATTAGGCAACGTCTTGGTTCCTTGGAGTGTAGGCGCCATGTTCATGACAGGTACTTTAGGTGTTACATCGTCACTGGACTATCTCCCATGGGCATTTCAGAACTACATTACGCCTTTGGTGACGATTGTGATGGTGCTCACAGGATTCAGGATTGCCAAAGTCGATCCAACACGAGATCTGAGCCCGCTCAGTGACTCTGAGTTGGCCCTGCTGGCTGAAGAAACAGGAGAAGAAGGCCATGGCGTATAATTTTGACGACTCTGTAGATCAAAATTTATTTAACGGTATGAAATGGGAGCCTCGTTATCGCCACGGTAAGGACTTTCTCTGCTTCAGCTTAGCCGATAGTGATTTTATGGCTCCTCCTCAATTGACAAAGCGATTGACGGACAGGGCAAAGATCCCCCACTATGGCTACGCTTACAGACCTGATTCATTTTTTGACTCAATCGTCAATTGGTATGAACGTCACACCGACTGGAAGGTTAAACCGGAGTGGATCTCAAAAGGATACGGAATATATCCGTCCGTTTGCTTGATCATTCAGGAATTTACAAAACACAATGAGGGCGTGATTTTTCAGACGCCTGTTCATGAAGTGTTTTGGACAGTTATCGAAGCAAATGGCCGTGTCCCTGTTGAAAACCCGCTCAAACTTGAAGATGGCCGGTATACTTTCGATCTGGAGGATTTTGAAAGAAAAATTGTGAACAATAATGTCACGATGTTCCTTCTTTGCAGTCCACATAATCCGGTGTGTAGGCTATGGTCAGAAACTGAGCTATCGGCGCTCGCTGAGATCTGTCTTCGGCACAATGTTTTGATTGTATCGGACGAAGTATATGCGCCACTAGCACACCCTGGTCGCCAGTTCAGGCCTATCGCTGCACTTTCTCAGGAAGTTTCAATGTCGACGATAACCTGTTTTTCACCGAGTAAGGCATTTAGTCTGACGGGTATCAAAGACTCTTTGACAATCACAGAAAATCCGGAATACATGCGCCGATACGAGCAAGCACTTATTCGCATGAATATGAACTTTGGTGCTAATCTTTTCGGTAACATTGCCATTCAATGCGTGCTTGATGAGTGTGATGATTGGCTGGCGCAACAAATTGATTATGTCATTGAAAATCGAGAGGTAATGGCGCGCTATTTTCGTGATTTTCTGCCGATGCTGGAGTTAATGCCTTCCGACTCCACATGTTTTGCGTGGATTAACTGCAAAGGACTGAATCTGGATGATCGCGAGTTTGAACGACTTCTTTCGGAGGAAGCAGGCGTGCTTCTTCGACACGGTTACCATATGGGACCCGGAGGCAGTGGATTCGTCCGCATGATGATCAGTTGTCCTCGTGCGACCATGTTGGAGGGGCTTGAGCGGATGAGAAAAGTATTCGCAAAATAGCAGGAAAGAACCTGTAAGAAATTTCGCAATGATGAGTTACATTGAGTGTAGGGCTGTTCTATTGATAGAGGAACAGCCCTTTTCACGTCACCCAGAGCGCTCGGTGTGCCCTATGACCATGAAAGCCGGTAAAAAAATGGCCTAAAAAGGCCCTGGCGCTGGACAAGATGGAATAATCCTGATATTATCAGTTTTCAGTCACCCGCATTGCGGGTGCATTTTTGAGCGAATATTTAAGAAAGGAGGAGTGTTGATGCCTACGTTCAACCAGTTGGTTAATAAGGGACGGAAGTCAAAGCAAAGTAAAACGCATGTTCCCGCGCTGGCGTCCGGCTTAAATACATTGAGACGGCGCGCGTCGTACTACCCCTCGCCGCAAAAACGCGGTGTGTGTACCGTAGTGAAGACCACCACGCCTAAGAAGCCGAACTCCGCGCTTCGTAAAGTCGCACGTGTTCGTCTGACGAATCAGCATGAAGTCTATGCGTACATTCCCGGCATCGGTCACAATCTGCAGGAGCATAGTGTGGTCCTGATCCGTGGTGGCCGCGTCAAGGATCTTCCGGGTGTTCGATATCACGTCATCCGTGGAACACTTGATACCGCCGGAGTCGCGAACCGCAAACAGAGCCGTTCCAAGTATGGCGCCAAGCGCCCGCGCGTCGCGAAGACCAAGTAACGGCCAGCGGTTGGACAAACATGCAGTGAGAACACACCTCCCATTTTTGGGCTTGTTTCTTGCGCATGACACGTGTCCATATCGTGAGTACCTATGGTTTCGGATTCCCATCGATGAATCCGCATAATCATGAAAGGAGGGAAGAACATTGCCAAGGAAAGGCCATATCCCGAAAAGAGAAGTGCTGCCGGATCCTGTTTATCATGATGTCCGTGTAGCCAAATTAATTAATAATGTGATGCTGGACGGTAAAAAAGATCTGGCTCAGACCATTGTGTATGAAGCTTTTGATCTGATTGAACAACGCGCCGGTGAATCACCTTTAGATGTATTCAACAAGGCGATGGATAATGTAATGCCTGTGTTGGAAGTCAAAGCGCGCCGCGTCGGCGGATCGAACTACCAGGTTCCGATCGAAGTACGGCCCGACAGACGTCAGACACTGGCCCTGCGCTGGATTGTGCAGGCCGCGCGTTCAAGAAGTGAGCGCACGATGAAAGAACGTCTTGCAAACGAGTTGCTCGATGCGATCAAGCAGACGGGCTCAGCGTACAGGAAAAAGGAAGAAATCCATCGTATGGCGGAAGCAAACCGCGCGTTTGCTCATTACAGGTGGTAAGACTGATTAAGAAGGAAGAAATTAGGAGAACAAAAGATGCCAAGAGAATTCTCCCTTGAAAACACGAGAAATATCGGCATCATGGCCCATATCGACGCCGGCAAAACGACGACGACGGAACGCATCCTTTATTACACGGGACGCATTCACCGTCTTGGCGAGACCCATGAGGGTGCCGCTACGATGGACTGGATGCCCGAGGAACAGGATCGCGGAATCACGATTACGTCGGCTGCGACCACGACGACGTGGAAGGGTTGCCGAATCAATATTATTGATACGCCCGGCCATGTCGACTTTACCGTGGAAGTGGAGCGGTCGCTTCGTGTATTAGACGGAGCGGTCACTGTTTTGTGCGCGAAGAGCGGCGTGGAACCCCAGACTGAAACCGTTTGGCGCCAGGCCGATACCTATGGGGTCCCGCGCATTGCGTATGTCAATAAGATGGACATTACGGGCGCGGATTTCTTCCATGTGGTCAAGATGATGCGCGATCGCCTCGGAACGAACGCCGTTCCCATTCAACTGCCGATTGGTAAGGAAGATTCCTTCATCGGAATCATCGACCTCATGACCATGAAGGCAGAGATCTACGAAGATGATGACCTCGGTAAAACAATCACCGAGGCTGAAATCGGACAAGATCAGTTGGAAGAGGCAAAAGAATGGCGCGCTAAGATGGTGGAAGCCATTGCCGAAACCGACGACGCACTTGCTGAAAAATTCTTAGCGGATGAAGAGATTTCGATCGAAGAGCTGAAAACAGCCCTTCGACAGGCTACGATCGCGACTGCGATCACCCCTGTGACCTGCGGATCTTCGTACAAGAACAAGGGTGTCCAGATGCTTTTGGATGCCATGGTGGAATACATGCCTTCGCCTGTTGATATCCCGGCCGTTTTAGGAATCGATCCGAAAACGGGCGAGGAGATCACGCGTGAAGCGGATGATAACGCGCCTTTCTCGGCGCTCGCGTTCAAAGTCATGACCGACCCCTATGTGGGACAGTTGTGCTTTTTTAG
Organism: Mageeibacillus sp. UBA5438; assembly: GCA_002427535.1. Lineage (GTDB taxonomy): Bacteria > Bacillota > Clostridia > Saccharofermentanales > DTU023 > UBA4923. The sequence continues at coordinate 8,851 of DIRK01000053.1, forward strand.
GGTCTACAGCGGCACCTTGAAAGCCGGTACCTATGTGAAGAACGCGACCAAAGATAAGCGCGAGCGGATTGGGCGCATCCTCATGATGCACGCCAACCATCGTTCGGATGCCACTGAAGTCTATGCCGGCGATATCGCCGCCGCGGTCGGTCTTCGCGATACGACAACGGGCGACACATTGACAACCGAACAGGCACCGATCATCCT
>DIRK01000013.1 GCA_002427535.1 Mageeibacillus sp. UBA5438
TGGAAAAAAGCGGTGACGCGCTCCTTTGAATGGGCGCTTTAATTTTCGTCGTCGCCTTTGTTTTTGACGTATAATGCCCCTATGGAGTTTGGCCGGAGACCCGGCCGTAAAGAAGAGGTGTTTGATGAATTTTTTTCAAAGATTCTTTTATGGTGTAGAAAATGAGGATTCCCTCGTCATTTCGCTACCCCTGATGATTGGACTGCTACTCCTTTGGATTGGCGTCATGGTGCTCATTGTCTTGTATCGAAAGCGCTTGATGGCACAAAAAAATCCGATGTGTCTTGCCAAGATTGCCGCCATGGTCCTCTTAGTCGACCAGGTCGTCTTGTATTTATGGCAATTTTTATCCGGGTACTTCAATCTCGAGATGAGCCTTCCGCTCTACCATTGCCGCATCGCCGTGCCGATTCTTGTCCTTGACCTCATTTTTGGGTTCACGATGTTGCGCTCGATATGGATTTATTGGGGCTTTCTCGGCTCTGTCTTTGCCATGGGATTTATGGACCTGTATCGCTTCGATTTTCCGCATTATACGAATTTCCAGTTTTTCATCGTGCACATCACGCTGGGTTGGATCATTTTCTATACGATCTTTGTCCTGGGCTATCGCTTTGATAAGGAGGGCTTAAAGCGAACACTGGTGGTGACCCTTATTTACAATATTGTGATGATTCTCTTTAATGCCGTCATGAATGGCGGTTTCATCGCGCGGGAGGATTCGCTTTACAACTACGGCTACATGCTTTTCCCTCCGGGACCTTTAAAAGACCTGGTGTTGTCGTTCCCGCCCTTCGTGTTCTACTTCATCATGCTCGGGGGCTATGAGCTATTGATCTATCTTTTGTACCTGGGAGGGCGCGCGCTGAATCGCATCAGCGACCGAAACGGTGAAAGTCAGGTCGTGCATGGTTAGAAAACCCTACTACCCTTCCCTCTCTGATCGTAAAACCCTTCTTGCCTATGTCCACTTCTTTTGGCGTGACATCGTGCTACTCTTAGTTTTTTTCGCGACGATGTGGATCATGCAGCTGTTAAACCGCCCCTACGGGACGGTGCGCGATCTGTCGATCGCGCTTGACGCGAAAATACCGCTCCTGCCCTGGACGGTGCTCATCTATAACAGTTGGGCACCCCTGATCCTCGTCCTCGCCCTCTTTCATTTCTTATCGGACCGACAGCTTTACCGCCGTTACATCTTCACCATGATCATCGGCCAGCTCATGGCGGATCTCACCTTTCCCTTTTTCCAGACCGTCATTCCCAGACCGCATGAACAGGTGTTTGCCGCGACGGATATCTTTTCGAAAATTTTGGCGATCACCTACCGGACCGACAACAACTACTGCGGCTTCCCATCGATTCACGTCATCTTATGCACCCTGACGATCTACTTCATCTGGAAACTAAAAGAGGCACCGGGCTGGCTAAAGGTTACGGTCACCTTTTACTTTACCGCCGTGGCGATTACCACCGTGACGACCAAGCAGCACGTTGTGCTCGATATTCCGGGTGGGATTCTATACGCCTTGGTGGCCATCCCGATCGGAATTCCGGTGACGCGTTTTATCGACCGCAAATGTTATCGCGAGACGTTTCGGTAATCTCCCACGAAATTTGATACACTGACAGTCACTAATTAAAAGGGAGGATAGCCCGATGCGAAAACACCCACTTATGCGGATACTGTCCTTAATCGTTTTATTGTCCCTTATGGCAACCGTGGTTGCCTGCCAGGCAAAACCGAAACCGGTCTCTTTTGACCGCGTCCTGACCATCAGCGAAAATCCTTCGGAAGAAGGAGAAATCGCTCCGGGTCTATACTGCCTAGTCGCGACAGAGGGTGTGGGGTTATTTAACCTGACCGAGGGCCCCATCAACCGGGAAATACCGATTCGTTCCCAGTCATTCAGCACAAGGGCCTGGGTCGAGGTCCGGGACGGCGAAACGCTGAAATTTAACAATTCCGGGATTGAAACCTACGAACAACGCCAGCAGTACGGCTGCTTTCCCAGCCGACTGCGCAACGGTTTTTTCCTTGTGGGGATGGATGTGTTCCCGGGCATGATCACAATCCGGACCCTTGACGCTGAAGAAGGCGAAACAAAACTCTTCGAGATCTACCATGACGCGCATGACCTGTCTTTGGGACCTGTTGAGCGCCACGTCCTGGAGGACAGCTGGATCGATGTGGAGGTCAAAGAAGGGGAATTTTTGCATTTACAAAATACAGAAATTTACGTACCGCCCTCATGAAGGAATTAAATGACCGCGCCGTGGGCGCGGATGGAATGTTTAAAGAAATGAAAAGAAATGTTTTGAGCGTGATCGCGCTCTTGATCATCATCGTGCTCTGTGCGGCAGGCTGTAGCGGGAAAGACAATACATCCCAACAAGAGCCGACACAGGCAACAACAGAAGGGACCGAATTACCTATGCCAAAAGAAGTTGCGGCAGGCTATCTGCCGGCTGAAAATCCGACGAATTTTATCGATATCCAGATGGACAGTGGGGCGCACATCGTCATCGAGCTTGATGAGAATCAAGCGCCCTTGACGGTGAAAAATTTTAAGAAACTGGTGGGGGAATCCTTTTACGACGGCATTATTTTCCACCGCATCATCTCCGGTTTCATGATCCAGGGGGGCGACCCCGAGGGTAAGGGGACGGGTGGATCAAAAGATTCCGTCAAGGGCGAGTTTGCTTCAAACGGCGTCAACAACACCCTATCGCACGCCCGCGGTGTGGTATCCATGGCGCGGACCCCCGTGCCTGATTCCGCAAGCTCACAGTTTTTTATCTGTCACGGTGACAGCCAATTTCTGGACGGCGATTACGCGGCCTTCGGCCGGGTGGTATACGGCATGGACGAGGTTGACAGGATCGCCGCGCTTATGACAGACGCCCGCGATTTCCCCAAAACGCCGCCGGTTATGACACGCGTGTTTTTTGTGACCCCTGAGTCCTAGGACGTGGCGCGATGAAACTAAAAAATGCCCTTCCCTTTTTGAAGGACGCTTGGCGCGCGGCTAAAAAACAGGCCCGCCTCGGCGATCGTTCCTTCCTGGATCTTTATACGGACATCATCCGCTGTAAGTTTAAGTACAAGACCGCGTTAAGCGATTACCTGCTCTTTAACTTCATGGAGTACCGGGATCCCAAGATGCGAAAAGAGTACATCTTCTCCGACGACTGGGTGCAGCTTGTCCACAATTTGAACCCGCCGAACAGTACGCCGGGTTTTTTATCTGACAAGGTGCTCGCCTATAAGCGCTTTCAAAAATACTTCTACCGCGATGTCCTGATCGTGGCGGATTCAACGGATGAAGCGATCCGGAAGTTCTGCGAAACGCATGAGGTTTTTTACGCGAAGAAAGCTTGGAGTTTTGCCGGGCGCGACGTCGAGAAAATTAAGGTAGATCCAAATAACATCGAGGACGCCATCGTTCGCGCGAAACAATACGACATGCTGGAAGAAGAAATCGTGCAACACCCCGTCATGGATACGGTGTCGCCTAACGCGGTCGCAAGCTTCCGTTTTACGATCTTGAAATACGAGGGCAGGATTTTGATATTGCCCTTGTCCGTTCGCATCGCTCTTTTTGACGACGTCGACATTATCAAGATGGGGCAGAGCTCTTCCTGTGTCGCAATCGACGAGGAGGGCTATTTCATCTCGCCCGCGGTGGTGAATGACTCCGTGTTCGATCCTGATTTTGAAACACGTTACGATTACCATCCGATCACAGGCGTGGCCATCTCAGACGGCAGCTTCAAAGTGCCCTTTTACAAGGAAATGGTCGACATGATGATCGAGATCACGGAAGGTGAAGATGAATACGGCCACCTGGGTTGGGATATCGCCATCTCCGACAAAGGTCCTTGCGTCATCGAGGGAAATCCCTGGGGGCATTACGATTTTTACCAGTATTACGATCATGTGAAACGCACAAACCAGGGCATCCGTCCGACCATTGAAGCGTTCATGGGGCGTCCCATCCGGGAGCTTCCGATTAAATAATCGCTTAGCGTCTCCAGTAGGTCGGGTAGACGTCGCCGGGTTCAAGATGGACGAGCTCGTCCACCGTGACGAAGGTAAAGCCGTGCTCGATAAGCCGGGGCAGTGCCCGGATAAAGCCGTCGACGGTCGTCTTATGAATGTCATGCATCAGGATGAGGCGGCCTTTGCTTGTGTGATTTAGCAGATAATTGCACACGTAGTCGCTGTCTTTGTATTTCCAGTCGGCGGTATCGACATCCCAAAAAACGGTCGCCATACCCTGCTTTTTGGCCTCTTCGTACACGGCCTCACTGCGATATCCGCCCGGTGGCCGCATGATGGAAGGCCTGTAGCCAATGAGAGCCTCAATGGCATCGCTTGTTTTTTCGAGTTCATTCGCTCTTGTCGCCTCGTCCACCTGTGACAGATACTTATGCGAATAGCTGTGGTTGGCCACCTGGTGACCTTCCGCCTGCATGCGCCGGATGAGACCGGGAGAGCGTTCCACGGACTGTCCTAAAACAAAGAAAGTGACCTTAACGTTGTACTCGGCCAGCGCGTCCAAAAGGCGCGAGGTGTGGCCGCCCGGGCCGTCGTCGAAGGTGATGGCCACCGCGCCCGGCGTTTTTAACGCGATGGGCTTCGGCGTCGTCCGCACGGTCGTGGTCGTGGTGGTCGTTGTGGTCGTCTTGATCGTTTTAACCGAATGCACGCGTTTTGTCGTCGGGAAGTTACTAAATAGCGTGGTAGGGACGGTCTCGGTTTCGGAGCTTGCGTCACTCGTCGACGCCATTGGGGTCGGAGGGACCGTGCTCGTTTGTGCTGGGGCAGGGGAGGTCATCGTGGGGGAGGCGACTACTCCGGGTGTAGAACACCCGCTCATCGTCACGATGAGGGCCACTGCTACAAACAGCGATAGGATCACGGCGATCGCGACCATAAGTGCGATCTGCCTGCGCAGCCAATTTCTTTTCACGGTTATCTCCTGTTTTTCAAACTTCCTCCATTCTATCATTCAGAGAGCCAGGTTTACCTTGCCGATTTCATTGCATCGGCGTATTGTTTATTAAGTGAGGTTTGTGTCGAATCTCACAGGAGGTTTGGACAATGAAAAAAATATTGTCAGTCACGGCGATTGTGCTCGTAGCACTCATGACAGTGACGGCCTGCGCGCCTAAAACCGTCGAAGAAGATCGCCATACATTCAAACTGGGCGGCCTCAAGGGCCCGACAAGCATGGGACTTGCGCCGCTGGTGTCGGATGCATTGGAAGGGAAGGAAGCCTTCGATGTCGAATTTGATCTGGTGGCATCGCCGGAGGAAATTGTTCCAAAAATAGTGAGAGGCGATTGTGAACTGGCGGCCTTGCCGGCTAACTTAGCCTCGACGCTTTACAATAAAACAGAAGGCGGCATCGTCACGCTTGCCATCAATACGCTCGGCGTATTGGACATTGTCGAAAACGGTCACACCGTTCATGCCCTGTCAGATCTTTCGGGGCGTACGCTCTACGCCTCAGGTGAGGGGGCTGTGCCCGAATACGTCATAAGACTGCTCTTAGAACGAAGCGGCATTGACCCGGACCGCGACGTCACGATTGAATGGATGGCCGAACACGGTGCGATCGTCGCCCAGTTGCTCGCCGAGCCGGGCGCCGTAGGCCTTTTGCCGCAGCCCTTTGTCACGGTTGCCATGAAAAAGAACGCCGAACTTCGCCTGGCGCTCGACCTAAACGACGACTGGATCCGCCTCGTCCCTGAGGCCGGCCTTGTCATGGGTGTCCTCGTCGCGCAAAAAGAAACGGTGGAACAGCACCCGGAGGCGGTGGACGCTTTCTTGAAACGTTACCGGGAGGCCATTCAATTCACCAACGACCATCCGGGGGAAACATCGCTCATGGTCGAGGCGCTCGATGTGTTTGACGCGAAGATCTCAGAGGCGGCCATCCCCTATTGCAATATTCATTACGCTGACGGGGATGCGATGAAACAACAACTCAAGGGTTTCCTTGAGCTCTTATCGAGCATGAACCCCCAGGCCATCGGCGGCAATATGCCGGCCGACGACTTTTACTACCGTGCAAAATAAGAGGCAAGACATCATTTATTCGGCCTTGGGAGTCCTTCTCATCCTCCTAATTTGGCAGCTGGCCGCTTCCTTTGGGGGAACGGGATTTTTACTGCCGGGGCCGATCGCGGTCGCCTCGACTTTTATACAACTATTCACACAGAGCGCTAATTGGCGCTCTGTTGCTATTTCCGCTTTTCGCATCATCGAAAGTGTGCTCGTCGCCATTTTGTTGGCGATCCTTTTGAGTTGGATCGCCTCAAAATCAAGAGCGGTCCGCCAGATACTCTCGCCTTTTGTGCTCATCATGAAGTCAGTGCCGATCGTCTCCTTCATTCTGATCGCGCTTTTTTTCATGGGCGCGTCCATGCTCAGCTTTTTCATCTGCGGCCTCATCGTTTTCCCGGTCGTCTACGCCCAGCTTCTCTCAAGCTTCTTGAATACGGATCCGGGACTTTTAGAGATGGCCCGCGTGTTTTCATTAAAACGCTCTGAAAAAATCCGCTACATCATTATTCCCGGATCAAGAGAAGTGTTCATCGCCTCCGTGTCCGTGTCGGTCGGCATGGCGTGGAAGGCGGGGGTCGCGGCCGAAGTGCTCGCCTTCTCCGGCGGCACGATCGGGCGCCATATGCATGAGGCAAAACTCTACCTCGACATGGAGCGGTTGTTGTCATGGACCTTAGCGCTTGTCCTTGTGTCCTTTTTGTCAGAACAGTTGCTTGTCCGGCTGTTTCGTTTCATCTTGACACGCATCGGACAAAAGCTGCCCGTACAACGCCGGGGGGTCAAGGAAGTCAAGGCGCGAGAAGAACTCCTCACAGAGCGCGACACGCCCCTAGCCTGCCCCGTGGAAGGCCAGGCCATCATGATCCGCGGCGTCCTTTGTGTCAAAAAGCCCTATGACGACGAGGCCGTGCCCTCGATTGTCATTGACGGCATCAGCAAGTGCTTTGGTTCTTCTTATGTCTTCAGCGAATACTCCGCGACGATTCCGCTTGACCGCCCGCTTGCGGTGATCGGCCCCTCCGGGGTGGGCAAGACGACCCTCATGCGCATGATCGCGGGGCTTATCCGCCCCGACAGCGGGGTGATTGACGGCGTGCCCTCCCGAGGGGTGTTTGTCTTCCAGGACAACCGACTGCTCGGGCAGATGAGCGCCCGTGACAACATCCGCTTAGTGCTGCCCGGCTATGACGGGGAACGCGCGGATGAGCTTTTATCATCACTCGACTTAATGTCCGTGAAAGACCAGCCGGCGGATACCTTGTCAGGCGGTGAAAAAAGGAGGCTGTCGCTTGCGCGCGCGCTCGCGCCGGAATCAGATATCCTTTATCTGGACGAGGCCTTCCGTGAGCTCGATGAGGCGCACGAAGGCGAAGCACTTTCGCTCCTGCTTGATAAGGCAGGAGAAAAACCGGTTATTTTTGCCACGCATGACTTATCTTTAATTGAGCGGATGAACGCCAATATACTTGAATTAAGAAAGTAGGTTTAAAATGAACTGCGCAGAATGTCAGCTGCTCTTCTGCTACCAGGGCATCAAGGATGGATTCCCCGGCTGCCCGATGGAAGATCGCCGATTTTTTGATGAATCACTTGAATTACTTTTAAAAGAGGAGAATCATCGATTCTTCCTGACAAGCAGCGGCATTGAAGCCAAAGGCTATGGCCGGTGGCCGCGCGCTTTGGAGATTATGCGCTTTTGCAAAGACATGGAGTATGAGAAGATCGGCATTGCCTTTTGTGTCGGCCTCAGAAAAGAAGCGGCCATTTTCAACCGGATATTAAAAGAGCATGGGTTTTTGACCGCGTCGGCGATCTGCAAGGGCGGCGCCATTTCAAAGGAGGAAGTCGGGATGTCGGATGAGGAAAAAGTCAGACCCGGCAAAAATGAGATGATCTGCAATCCCATCGCCCAAGCGCTGCGCCTGAACCATGAACGAACCGATTTCAATGTGGCCATCGGCCTCTGCGTCGGCCATGACAGCCTGTTTTACAAATACAGCGAGGCGCCGGTGACAACCTTGGTCACAAAAGACCGAAGGTTAGGACATAACCCCGTCGCGGGCCTTTACCTGGCCGATTCGGGCTATATTAAAGACGCTTTTTCTGAGGCGATGGGAGAATAAGAGGGTATGCGACTTATTTTGGCGAGCCAGTCGCCCAGGCGGGCGGAACTTTTGGCCCTGACAGGGATTCCTTTCATCGTCGCACCGTCAAACTGCGATGAGGACAGTCTTTCGAATCATTTGAAAACTGAAAAACCCGATATCAAAGAGCACGCTGTGGCAGAACATTTGGCGCTTTCTAAAGCCTACGCGGCGCTTTCCAAATTCCCCCATGATCTCATTTTGGCCGCCGACACCATCGTCACGCTCGACGGCGTCGACTTCGGGAAGCCCGTGGATAAAGATGACGCGCGGCGGATGCTTTCCGAATTGTCAGGGCGGACGCACATCGTCGATACAGGGGTGGCCCTTGTGAGCCGGGAAAAAGAAGAGGTATTCTCAGTCTCCTCCAAAGTGCGTTTTCGACCGCTGTCTTCGGCCGTTGAGTCACTCATCGAGCGCTACGTGGAGACGGGGTTGCCGCTTGACAAGGCGGGGGCCTACGGGATCCAGGAACTGGGCGGCCTTCTCATTGAACGGGTGGAAGGCGATTACTTTGCTGTCATGGGGCTTCCCATCGGTGAAGTGTATGAGCGCCTTTTCTTGTACGATCTAGATGAGCGCCCCGATGCCGCCCGCGATTGAAATGAGCCCCGCTGTAAACTGAATGATGTACACAAAGTTTGAGAATTTCTCATTTGAAATTTTATGGTGCAGGTAATTGCCGATCACAAACGCGACGACGACGAGCGGGAGCGCGTAGGCAATGTTCCGGAGGATGGGCTTCGTGTACACATCCATGACAAGCGCCCTGTAAACGGTCGTGATGACGTTTGTGGCAAGCCAGACCGTGACCATGGTCGCGCGAAACGTACTTTTATCTCTTAAACGGTTCAAGGCGTAAATATTAATGAGCGGAGCGCCCATGGTGAGCATGCCCTGGATGACGCTCCCCACACCTAAGGCGATGTACATGCCGACTTTTGACATCGGCTTTTCTTCTTTTTTGCGGAGCATACGTATGATCTCGCGCCCGCTGACTAAGGTGACAAGCACTCCGATGATGAGCCTTAACGCCCATTCGCTGTAGCGTAGCTTCGCAAAAAGCATGTAGCCAAAGGGCATGATCGGCAGGATGCAGGCCAAGATGATGAGGAATTCCTTCCAATTGATCTTTTTAAACTGGCTGACAAACATGATCAGGAGCATCAAGAGGCTTGTGACCGTCAAGATGGCGATGGAGTCCTCCGCGCCCATGAAGATGGACAGAATCGGCACGCCGATCGAGATCGAACCGAAACCGGCAATGGCTTCAATCACATTGACAATAAAAACAACAATAAAAAAAAGAATCATTCCACCCTCTCCCTGACAAGGTCAACATCTCCGTCGCGATTATACGCGAGTTCACTACAGCAACAGCATGACTCCTCCGCCTATTGAAATGACGCCGCTCACAAGCTGGATCATGTAGACGACGTTCGCGAATCGTTCGTTGGGTATTTTATGGTGCAGTTTGTTGCCGACAAAAAAGGCGAGGAATATGAGGGGGATGGCGTAGAGGATGCCCATCCAGATGGGCGGCGAATAGGCTTTCAGGATGAAGGCACGAAACAGGGTCGAGACGGTGTTGGTGAAGACCCAGACCGCGACCATGGTCGCGCGGAAATTGCGTTTATCCTTCATGCGACTCAAAGCGTAAAAATTGATGAGCGCCGCGCCCATTGAGATCATGCCTTCCAAGATGGCCCCGACGCCAAGCGCCGTGTAAACGGCCCCTTTGGGCGGATCCTTATGGTTGTTCTTCACCATGCGCCGCCAGAGTTCACGGGAGGCGACCAGGCAGACGACCGTGCCCATGATGAGTCTTAAGATCGCGTCATAAGGGCGCAGCCTTGAAAACAGTAAAAAGCCGATCGGCATGAAGGGGAAAATCGTCAAGATGATGATGAATAGCTCGCGGTAGAGGATATCTTTTCGCTGCGTGATGGCGATCAGAAGCGATAAAAGTGCGCCCGCGGTGGACAATAATAGGACCGAGCGCTCAGCGCCTAAAGCAAGCGATAAAAAGGGTATGCCGATGGAGGTCGAACCAAAACCGACAATTGAATGCAGGATCTGCGTGATAAATAGGACGATGTAGTAATAGATCAAATGAAAGCGCTCCTCGATTTCTCCAAAAAGTATACCGCATCTCCGGATGGTATAGTATGACACGGAGCGTATGCTATGACACGGTAATAAAGTCGGTAACACGTTACCGTGGGAAAGAAATAAATATATTAAGGGATCAAAAAATGGAAACAAAAGTAACGTTTATTTATGACTACAAAAATATCGAGCTCCCTGAGCCGCTTGTGAAGGTTTTCCTGCCTGAATTAGATGCCTTTGTCGAACTCCAATGCCAGGCCCTGGCACAGTCGAAAAGCAAGATTGAGCTCGCCGAGGGCGAGGCCCATGTGTTGACCGATGACATGGTCAAAGAGGAAGGGTTACCCGGCATTGAGACCGTCGAAGCGTATAAGGCGGCCATTCAAGCGGAGGTCCCCCGGGTGATCATTTCCGAGCAAACGCATATGATCCTTATGAATTACCTGATGCCCCAGCTTGTGGAGCGTAGCACCTTTGAGATCAACGACGAGGAAGCGACCCAAGAGAGCGAAAAGCGCCTTCAGGTATTCGAAGAGAACGCCCAAGAAAAGGGCATGACCGTGGAAGAATTCGGACAAAAAGAATTCGGTGCCCCCACGATGGATGAAGGCGCGATCCGCCAATACGTCCTCCGGTTAGGCCGCACCCAGTTCCTCTTCCGCGTGCTCGCCCAGGAGTATCTAAAGCGCCAAGGACAAGTATATGACCTTGCGTCTTACGCGGGCTACGTCAAAGAGCTGTCGGAAGTCTCATCGATGCCCGAGGAGCAGGTCCGAGAACTCGTACCCCTTCACCTTTACATGGAAGAAGTCCCGGCGCTTGTCATGCTTGACGAGATGTCGGCTTGGGTGGAGCCGCAGGTCAGCTTCACAAGCGAAGAAGAATCGTAAGCCTGCGTGTTAGAATAGCGAAGAGACACATCACCTGCCTTACGCGATGCGAAGGAGGGCGTGACCATGATTATTCGCGCGTATGCCGTCCCTCATCCCCCGATCATTTTGCCTGAAATCGGTCGGGGGGAAGAAGAGAAAATCAAAAAGACGACAATTTCTTTCCGCCGAATGGCAGAAGAAATTGAAGCCCTGTCACCCGACACCATTGTGTTATCTTCGCCCCACGCGCCTTTTTACGCGGACGCGTTTTTCATCGCGGGCGGCGAAAAAATGGAAGGCGATATGCGCGCCTTTGGCGCTTTTAATGTAAGAGAATCGGTTTCGCTTGACGCCGAATTTTCACAAACACTTGAACAGAAACTGAGTCAAAAACACATTCCCGCGGCCCTGATGCTCGCCGGGCGAAAAGGGCTTGACCACGGATCCTTCATCCCGATCCGTTTTCTCCACGAACACTTTAAAGCCTATCGGCTGGTCCTTTTAGGACTGTCCCTTTTGCCGGCAACCACGCACCGCGAAGTGGGACAGGCGGTCGCAGAGGTGGCCCGACAACTGGAGCGAAAGACGGTGTATATCGCAAGCGGCGATCTGTCACATGTTTTGAAAAGCGGCGGCCCTTACGGGTTTAAAAAAGAAGGTCCCGAATTTGACGAAGAGATTATCCGCATCTTCGAAACGGGTGATTTTGACGCCTTGTTCCGCTTTGATCCCGCATTCGAAGAAAAGGCGGCCGAATGCGGCCTGCGCTCCTTCCAGATCATGGCGGGCGCCCTCGAAGGCGACACCATCACCCCGGAACTTTACTCCTATGAAGGCACCTTTGGGGTGGGATACGCAGTCGCTTCTTTCACCCCCCAATAACGAATGTCAACTGAAGGGAGACGCTTGTCATGCCCAATATCTACACCACCATAGCGCGCGAATCCATCACGCATTACCTTGAGACAAGGCACTTCTTAGAGATTCCGGCCTATGCACCCGAGGAACTTCTTGACCGTCAGGCGGGCTGTTTTGTCACACTGTACAAGGATGGCAAGCTTCGCGGTTGCATCGGTACGATTGAGCCGCAGCAAGGCACTTTAGCCGAAGAGATTATTCGAAATGCCGCCTCCTCGGCCACGGAAGATCCCAGATTTCCGAGCGTCAAAATCGAAGAACTGGAACACATCGCGGTGAGTGTCGATGTTCTCGGTGTCCCGGAAAAAATCGATTCAAAAGAATCACTCGATCCGAAACAATACGGCGTCATTGTCTCGTTAAGGCGAAGGCGCGGTTTATTATTGCCTAATCTCGAGGGCATTGACAGCGCCGATGAGCAACTCGATATCGCCTTGCAAAAGGCGGGGATCTACCCGGATGAGCCTTACCAGATGGAGCGCTTCTTGGTCGTGCGCCACAAGGAACAAGATGAAGGATAACGGCAAAAAAGATATATACGCGACCTGTCATGTCTGCTGGCGCCAATGCCGCATTAAGGAAGGCGGCCTGGGTTACTGCCGTGCACGCACGGTGAAGGACGGCGTGGTGATCCCGGAAAGCTACGGTAAATTGACAAGTCTTGCGCTTGATCCCATCGAGAAAAAACCGCTGTCCTTTTTCCACCCCGGCACCATGATTTTGTCCGCGGGAAGTTATGGCTGCAATATGGCCTGCCCCTTTTGCCAAAATTATGAGATCGCAAAGGAAGCCGCCGCTTCCCGCCACACGATTGAGGTCGGCCCCAAGGCGCTCGTGAAAAAGGCGCTCGCCTTGAAAGATCGGGGGAACATGGGGATCGCATTCACCTATAACGAACCGCTTGTCGGCTATGAATACATCCGCGACACCGCGA
>DIRK01000015.1 GCA_002427535.1 Mageeibacillus sp. UBA5438
GTCATGTCAATGATTCCTTCCTGGAATCCGACGATGGGTCCGGCGGTGACAACTGCCATGCCGCGCAGGACGTGCGTTTTGCCTGAGCCGACGGTGTCAACTTTTGAGATGACGCCCGGGAAGATTCCTCCCGGTCCCTCGACTTTGACACGCGGTTCAATCACATCCTTAACAGGCGTAATGCGGATGCTTTCGCCCGGGTTCGCAATCTCAAAGCGTGCTGTTTTGATGAGCGGATCGGCCAATACCGGCTCGAGCAGCTCGTCAGGGTTGACAACGAGCACACGATCTTCAATGGCGTTATGGTCGCCGAACCGGATGCCGTTGATGTCAACATAGCCCAATTCTAATTTCACCTTTTCACCTCGGTTTCTTTGCCGGGGTTCCTATACACCCCGATAGCCTCCGCGGACGGCAAAGCGCTGTCGATCAGACTCAGATCGATGATCTGAAAGTCGTGAAGGATTGACTCTGCGATGGTCTCGGGGCTTCTTTTCGAATGACTTATTATTGCCAAAGCTCGTTCCATGATGTCGAGCGAAAACGCGTCCACAGCGTCATCGTGCGCCGAAGTCACCATAATAGACCGATATGGTGTCTCCCAAGGCTTCACGCTCCCCGACAGGGGGGCGGTGAGGATACGATGTCCGTTGTGGACGAGATCTCGCGCGCGCAAGAGAACCTCCCGGTCGCTTCCCCCCAAAAAGAATTCAACGGGGAATCGATCGCTGTAGTTTTCAGCGACCAATGGATTGTTCGTCAGGATTTGGAAAGGGCTTGTAAGCACTTCTCTCAATTTTCGCTTTCTGCGTTAAACGCCCAAAATTTTCCGCCTATTATTATGCCAAAATAAAAGTAAATTGCAAGCGCAATAACTGGGAAATAGGCTATTTTCACCGATTTGTCACATTCGATACACGAATATCGATAAATTGTTATCGTAGTTCCGCTCCCAGCATATACTTTAATTTCTTCAACAGGCGTTTTCGAGCCTGCTCGATGTCCGCGGTTGACAGGGTCTTCTCATCGGAGGCAAGCCAAAAACGGAACATCAGTGACTTTTTGCCCTCGGGCACCTGACTGCCACGGTATTCTTCCACAAACTCAGCGCGTTTGACTTGAGATGCCACGGCTTGTTCGATGTCCGCCCAGGACACATCGTCATCGATGACGATGGAAAGATCCTGTTCCACCAGGGGGAATTGCGGCAGATGCGTGAAGGTATTGTCCCGGCTTTCCAGAGATTGCAGTTTATCAATCTCAATCTCCGCCACCGCGGCGAATACATTTCTGACACCGGCGCTTGCGGTGGCCTTGGGTGATAAAAGTCCCATTTTGCCGACAATCTCACCGTCCTCACTCACCAGATCAAGCCAGGCATTGCGGTCGGCCCAAGGCGCTTTGTCTTCACCCGCCTGAAGGGTCCAGGGGACGACGCGACCAAAGCGCGGAAGATGTGTCAAAATGCCCTTCAGCTTGCGGAACAGTAACAGCGGCAGTTCACCCGTGATCGCGATTGCAAGGTGGCGTGTTTGTATCGGCAAATGTTCGCCGTCTTGTTCAGGCGCTTCATTCTTTTTAAAAATCTGCGCCAGTTCAAAAAGGCCGAAATGCTCATAATAGCGCGAGTTTTCCGCCACGGCTTCCAAAAGTCCCGGCACAAGGGAGCCCCGAAGGTACGCCTGGTCCGGCGCGGGCGGCGTTTGGAGCGCCACAAGATGATCCGTCGTCTCCCCTGCGGCGTCTAAATACTTGGAAGCGATCCAAGGGTAGGTGAATATTTCTTGCAGCCCCGCGCGAAAGGCGAGGTATTCGCGGATCGCGCGACTACTTTCAAATTCCAGTTGGCGGATGGGTTTTTCCAACACCACCACAGGCGGGGCAAATTGGAACTGGTCATAGCCGATCATGCGGCAGACTTCCTCCAAGATGTCATCCTTGATGGACACGTCGCCTGTCGCGCGCCATAAGGGCACCTTGACGGTCAACAAATCATCGCCGTCAAAGGCGACCATAAAGCCTAAGGTTGAAAGGGTTAGGATCACATTGTCCGCGGTCAGCTCGCGGCCCGAGCGGCGGCGAAGGAAACTGAGCGGCACCTGGATTTCAACCGGCTCGGTCGTGCTTAAGCGTTCGTAGCCGGCCGCGACGATGACGGCTTCAGGCTGAAGCTTTTCCATCAGTTCGATCGTCATGGCGAGCGCCTGGTCACAGCGGGTGGTGTCAATCGCTTTTTCAAAACGCGAAGAGGCTTCGGTGCGAAGCTGGTGGTGTGTGGCGGTTTTTCGTATCCCGATGGCCTCGAAGTTCGCGACTTCCAAGACCATTCCCGTGGTTTCAGGCAGGATAGAGTCGAGCGCGCCGCCCATGACACCCGCAAGGCCGATGGCCTTGTCTTGGCCGTCGCAGATGAGTAAATCGGAAGGCAACAGATGCAGTTCGTGGCCGTCAAGCAGGGTCAGAATCTCACCTGCCTTGGCAAGCCGCACGTGGATCCCGTCTTCGACATGGTCGCGGTCAAAGGCATGGGTCGGCTGACCGGTGGCCAGCATGACATAGTTGGTCACGTCCACTAATAAATTGATCGGGCGCATGCCGACAGACCAGATCATGCGCTTCATCCAGAAAGGTGAAGGGACGGGGCTCACATGATCAAAGACCACCGCGTCGTAGCGAAAACAGCGCCCACTGTCCGATATTTTTACAGGATAAGGCGCCCAACTTTCTTGAGGTTCGTAGTCTGCTAAGGGTTTCAATGTCCCGCCGTAGATGGCGGCCAATTCACGCGCGAGGCCGTAGTGTCCCCAAAGATCGGGCCTGTTCGTGAGCGACTTGTTGTCAATTTCAATGATGAGGTCGTCCAGCTCCAAAAGCTCCGAAAGCTTTTGTCCCGGGATGGCATCGGGGAATTCCCCCGTAAGATCGACAATGATGGCCTCGTCTTCAGTCGGGAAAAGTTCGTCGAGATTGATCTCAGACGCGCTGCAGATCATGCCCTCACTTTTTTCTCCGCGAAGCTTAGTCGCTTTTAGCTCGATCGGTTCGCCCTCGCCGTGCCAGCGCACAAAGGCGCCGGGCGGCGCGACCGCGACGCGCTCGTTTTCGTAAAGATTCGTGCCGCCGCAGACGATTTGGTAGAGGCGTTCGCGCCCGATATCGACCATGCATACACGCAAAAGGTCAGCGTTTGGGTGCGCTTTGACCGATTCTATCTTTCCGACCACAATGCCTTCGACAAGCTCGGCCAGGTTTATCACTGACTCGACCTCGACGGTGCGCATGGTCAGGTCGGTGGCGACCTGTTCCGCGTTTAAGTTTTGCGGCAAATCAACGTATTGACGGATCCAATTTAAAGAAACTTTCATCGCAGCTATCCCTCTATTTGAACTGTTGTAAGAAACGCAGGTCGGCACTGTGGAAGAGGCGAACATCGTCGATTCCGTAGCGCATCATGACAAGGCGATCAAGGCCGATATTGATGTAAAAACCGCTCCAGATATCCGGGTCAAGTCCCGCGGCACGCAAGACATTCGGGTGCGGTGAACCGCCGGGCATGACCTCGATCCATCCGCTGTGATGGCAGACGGTACAGCCCTGGCCCTGGCAGACCTGGCATTGCATATCGATCTCAAAGCCGGGTTCGACGAAGGGGAAGAAACCGGCACGCATGCGTACGGGGACGTCGCGGCCAAACACGCGTTCAAGGATGGTCGAAACGAGCACGAGTCCCGAGGAAAAGGAGAAGTCGCGGTCGACGATCAGGGCCTCATATTGAAAAAATGCGCGTTCGTGGCGGGCATCGGTGGCCTCATTTCTGTAAACGCGGCCCGGGTACACAAAGCGGGCGGGGGCGCCGTGTTCTTTCAGATAACGGACGCTACCTCCCGTAAGGTGCGGGCGCAGGCAGTGTCTTTTGGCGCCTTCTTTATTTTCTGTGCCTTCGATCCAATAGGTATCCATTGAATCGCGCGCGGGATGATCGGGCGGGAAGTTCAAATAGTCAAAGGCGAAGAGTTCGCTTGTGATCTCATCTTCCTCGAAAATTTCAAAATTCAAAGATCGAAACGAATCGTTCAGGTCGTAGCACATCTGGGTGATCGGGTGAAGCCCTCCTGTTGCGACGCTGAGCCCGGGGATTGTCAGGTCAGGATGGGAAGCCAAGAGCGAGGCTTGTTCTAACAGCTCTTCTTTTCTTGTTTCCATTGCGTTGGAAAAGAGGTTCTTGACTTCGTTCGCAAGCTGTCCCATTTGTTTTCTTTCTTCGGGGGAGAGCTTACCTAAACCCTTCAAAAGTTCGGTCAGGCGGCCTTTCTTTCCAAGATAGGTCTGTCTGAGTTGCTCGAGCATCTCCGGCGATGCCGCTTCACGCAGCGCAGCGATGCTTTCGGCGCGTATTTCTTCCAGTCGACTTTTCATCGTTGTTACCGTTCCTTCCGACGTTCTTGTAACCTAGACTGTATTGTAGCAAACAACACGCGAGGATCAGTAGGCGATCGTATGCACCTTACGGGCGCTCCCTGCTTTCATTTTCAAAAGATGGTCTCCCATCATGGGTTGGGGGATGTTTTCGTCGTTGAGCATGATCACGTGTGTGGAAATAAGCCAGTCCCCCACGCGAGTGAGGTTCATGGGATCATAGCCGACAATCTCGGCGTCCGAGGGGCGTTCGTTTGGGAAACGCTTTTTGAACGATTGGAGCAAGGCTTCGCGCCTTTCGCATTCTGTGACAAACAATGATCGGGCCTCATCAATGTCCGTAGTATTTAAAGCCTGGAAGGGACCTGCGGGGACGTCCAAAAGATTCCACACAGGGCGTTTTTCGGACAAGGGGTGGTACAGCGTTAATCCGGCCGCTTCCGCTAAAAGCGCGATCAGGACCCCGGAATAGTACGCGCGCCTTCTAACGTCAAACAGGTAGCGATCGTCTAGAAGATAGCTTTCATAACGGTCTCGCATGGTCATAAAAAGGGGCCAATTGATGTGAGATAGTGCCTTTAAACCGGCATATTCCGCTAATCCTTCGGCTGTTTCCGCGAGGTACTCGTCTTCGCAAAAGCGGCCGATACGTTTTGTTTTTTCATTCCGGATCCCCGCGATGCTTTCTAATCGCAAGGCGGGCGATTGTTTTTCATCTGTCAGGATTGCGTATTCGAGTCTTGTGAGCGCGGTGAGCTCCGCGTCATGGGGATAAAGGAGTAGCTCAAGGTCATGAGGAAAGCGCATTTCACCCGACTGTTTTTGAAATGCATGAAACATTTCGTGCACAATGTTCGCCGTAAGAAGTTCTAAAGACTGTTCGTCTTCGATCTTGGTGTAGCGCATGTCCCAGATCGCGATAGGGGCCCCTTCATAGAGGATGGAGGTGTTGCCCATGAAGCTTGTCGGTTTTTCGTTGATCTTGCCTTGAAAACACATGCTATCCCCGAAGTAGAGCGCGAAGTCGAAGGCTTGAAAATTGGGCCAAATGAGCCCGAACCGGACGTTTGATAGTTTTTCTTCAACGGATCGATAGATCTCTTTTAGTGTTGCATTATCCATTAATAACTCCACTTCTAAGGCCATGGTCTCCCTTAATAAGGTATTATAAAGCAAAAACAAGGAGGTCATTATGTCCCATTTAACAAACTTGCAAGAAGACCTTCGCGTGATCTGGCACGGTCATTCCTGTTTTGAGTTGCGTTCTCAAGATGCGGCGATTATTTTCGATCCGTTTTTGGAAGTTCCCGGCTACAAGACCCTCGAGCTTCAGGCCGATCTTGTCCTTGTTTCTCATGAACATGATGATCACAATGCCCGAAATCGCGTCCGTCTATCCGGAAAAACACCCGATATTGAGGTGGATGTGATCGAGAGTTTTCATGATCATGAGCAGGGGAAATTGCGAGGGGATAATAAAATCCATGTCGTCACGATGAATGGCAAAAGAATCGCGCATATGGGCGATCTGGGGCATCCGCTCCTGCCAGAACAAGCAATAAAGCTACAAAACCTTGATCTGCTCCTGATCCCCGTGGGCGGTTTTTACACCATTGATGCCGATGAGGCGGCTGCCATGGTCAAGGCCATACAACCCCATCTTACGGTTCCCATGCACTACCGAGAGGGTTCTTTGGATTTTGACAAGATCGCTGAGCTTGGACCCTTCTTGGCACATTTCGAAGAAGTGACGAGGCTTGATCAGCCATCCTTCGTCCTGGACGGAATCCGGGACGGTATATTGGTATTAAAAAATCCGATGAAATAAAAAAAGACCCTGTGCCATATTTGACACAGGGTCCTCATGCTTCGTCAGGACAGCTATTATGCGTCTTTGTAGACGAACTTTGTTCCGACAAAGTAGATGATTGAAGCCACTACCATCGTGTTAATCGCGGAGATGCCCCAGTTGACATAGTTGCCGACTAAGGCACCGGCGACTACGCCTGCAATGGCGAACCAGTTGACGGCGCGATGTTTCACGTTGCTCTTCGCGTCGTACGCGTGCTTTCTCATGAAGTAGTCAAGCATGATAATCGCACCGATCGGAGGCAGTGTCGCGTTCAGGAAGCTCAGCCAGCCAACGAAGTTATTGTAGAGCCAAATGGCTGTCACGGTTCCGACAAAACCTGCCACCAGCACCATCGGGCGCTTTCTGATCTTGGTGATGTTGGAAAGTCCAAGGCCGCCTGTGTAGATGGCGTTGTCGTTCGTGGTCCAGATGTTGGCGCCTAAAACAAGGATCGCGGGGATCGCAAGGCCTTGGGCGATCATGACGTAGAAGATGTCTTCTTGTCCTGTGAATGCGCCGCCGACAGCACCGAAGGCAAACATCAGGGTGTTGCCGATGAAGAACGCGATGACGGTCGTCGCCACGGCGATCTTATTGTTTTTCGCAAATCGTACGAAGTTCGGGGTCGCAGTACCGCCTGAGATAAACGACCCGATGACCATTCCGACCGCCATGAACACCGTCATTGTACCGGTGGACTTGCTGAAAATAGCAACAAGGCCGCCGCCATCGATGGTGGCGCGGATCATGGAATAGGTGCCGAGAATCGCGATCAGCGGCACTGAGATGAAGCTGACGACCTCAATACCTTTAATACCGAAGTACGCTGAAGCTGTCATACAGGCACCGGCAATGATGACCAATATCCAGGGATTGATGCCCAAAAGCTCCGCTGCGGGGATGGCGAACATCGCGACACCGACGCCGAACCATCCGATTTGAGTGAATCCAATCAGGGCTGACGCCAGATAGGATCCGTGCGTCCCAAATGAGCGGTGCGTGAGCAAGTCAAGGCTAAGGCCCGTCGCACTGCCGATATACCCGAGGACACCTGTGTAAGCGCCCAAGATGACGCCACCGATTAGGATCGCCCAGATAAATTGCCCAAGATCGAGCCCGTTGGCCATTTTCGCTCCGACACTCATACTGGCTGAAAAGAAAGTAAAGCCAAGCATGATGACGAACATAGGCCAGAAACCTTTGCGGGCCGTCTGCGGCACCGCCTCGAGCGAATAGTCAATATCGACTACTTTGTCCTGCTCGATGGTTGTTTTTTCTTTGTCCATTCATGAACCTCCTCATCCTGTCATGTAACTGCTTACAAGCAATAGATGTTGCTACTTTAAGTGAAAATGCTCGCTTTGTCAACGACCTGAAAATTTCTATTGGGCAGATTGACAATGAACGGTATAATCGGGGTGGAATGTGAAGTAATGAAAGGGTATCGGGTTGAACATTCGTAAGATTGCAGAATTAGCCGGCGTGTCGGTGGCGACAGTGTCACGCGTATTTAACCACCCTGAACGCGTGTTGCCCGAGACGCGTGAGCGCGTACTCGCGGTCACGCGGGAGCATAATTTTACGCCAAACTGGTTTGCCCGCGGCCTGACACTCGGTGCGACGAAGACGATCGCGCTACTCATTCCCGCTATTGATTCCTATTTTAGTCAGAATATTATCTCCGGTGTTGAGACCGTGGCAGGCAACAAAGGCTATGTCGTGCTTTTTTGTCAGACGCACGGTGATCAGGAGGTTGAATTTGACTTTTTGAAGCTGATGAAAACGCGCAAGGTCGACGGTATTATCCAAGTACAATCCCAGCTGTCTGAAACTGATTTCCACGAACCCCTCTCGCTTAACATGCCACGTGTTCACATTGGAAAAAATCAAGACTGCGGCTGCCATATGGTGTGTTATCTCGATTACGAAGAGGCTGCCTTCCGTCTCGTCAAGCATCTTTTGACCTTGGGTCACCGGTACATCAGCCTGCTTTACGATGACAAGCGAGACGGTGAGCTGGCAGATGAGATGGAGAGCGGCTTGAAGCGCGCAGGCAGGGAAGCACAGTGCGAAGCCCATCTGTCGATCTTTCGGGCAGAAGACTCCGCTCAAGGCGGTTACCGGGCGTTTCAACGCATGGTTCAAAAAGGGACTATCCCGGATGTGCTTGTCACCGCCGGTGATCTTCAGGCGATCGGCATATTAAAAGCGGCCCGGGATGGGCATATCTCCATCCCGGAGGATATGGCGCTTGCCTGCTTTAATGATTCGCCTGTCTGCAGCGTCGTATCGCCGGCTATTACCAGCGTTGAGATGCCTGCGGCCAAGCTCGGAATGGCTGCCGCGCGACTGCTGTTTGACAGCATTGAAGACGACACGCGCGATCCTGATATCTTGCAAGAAATGATCTTGCAGCCTAAGTTGAAAATCAGAGAATCCTGCGGGAATAAAACCGGGATTTTCGAATTGTTTGTGTAAGAGGTAAGTAACGATGGCTTATGAAACGGAACTCATGGGTTTGACCTTGAAGAACCCGATTATGACAGCTTCCGGCCCTTGGGCCGGGAATGCGGCGGGCATTCAGCGCTGCATCGATGAGGGGGCGGCTGCCGTTATTACAGAGACCATCTCGCTTGAGGCCAGGGAGCGTATCAGTCCCCGATTATTTGCCGAAGAAAATAAACTGTTTAATACGATGCTGTACTCCTATATGCATTTGGAGGAATGGGAGGACGAATTTCGCAAGATTGACCGCAAGGACGCCAAGATCATCTGCAGTATTTGGGGAGCGACGCCTTCGGAGATTGCTTATCTTGCCCGAAAAGTAGAGCATATGGGAGCCGATGCGATTGAACTTTCTATCTCGGCTCCCATCGGCAGCCGGAATCGCTTCTTATCCCAGGTGTCTGACATCTATGAGTACGCCTTGGCCTGTGTCGGAGCGGTCAATATACCGGTTATGGTCAAGCTTTCCTACGAGGCATCCTGCTCTCCGTGGTTTTTGCGTGAGCTGGAACAGGCCGGTGTCCAGGCGGTCAGTGCGATCGATGCCCTGAAAGGTTTGGCGGGTGTTGATATTGAGACAGGAAAGACACGGATGCCGACTTACGGCGGTTACACGGGTTCGCATATCCACCCCGTGTCGTTGGCCACGACAGCGACATTGCACCAGCATACGCGCCTGCCGGTTGTCAGTTCGGGTGGCGTCATGAGCCATGAGGCGGTGTTGGAATTTATGATGTTGGGCGCCACCGCGGTTCAGCTTGCCTCGGCGATTTTATTCAGCGGCTATGAGGTGATTTCTGACACCATTGATTCATTTGAACGCTGGATGCAGGAGCATTATTTCACCGATATCGCGACCATTCGCGGCAATGCGCTCCCCTCGCTTCATGCGTACGAGGACATTGTCCCGGGCGATCTGTGTGCCGCTCCCATGGAGAAATGCCAGCGAATCGATTGCAAAATCTGTGTTCAGAGCTGTCTGCCGCATGCGGTTTACTATGACGATACCGGCAGTATTGTGATCGATGAACTTTTATGTGACGGCTGCGGTCTTTGCGTCGCCCGTTGTCCCTACCGTTTACTCACGCTTGAGTGGAATTAAACTGACCGACATCCTCATATGTTGAATTTGCCCTACGAGTCCCGAAAAATGGGGGGAATTTTTCGTAGACATAACCTATGAAATTAGTTACAATGATTCAAAAGTAAGTCTCCAACGCATGACATGGAGGGAGCGAATTAGATGAAAACACATACCATCGGAAAATCAATCGGAAGGATTGACGCCCGCGCAAAGGTGACGGGAAGGGCGGAGTTCGGTGCGGACATCCGCTTGCCTGATCTTTTGTACCTCAAGGGCGTCTACAGTGAGTACGCACACGCAAAATTACTGGCGGTGCACACGGAAGAAGCAGAGAAGATGCCGGGTGTTGCGATTGTTGTGACGGGCAAAGACATCCCGGGCGAGAAAATGATCGGTGAGTTGTACATTGATCAATATCCGATTGCCTACGATAAGGTTCGCTATCTGGGCGACGTTATCGCAGTGGTAGCGGCCGAAACACAAGAACAGGCAAATGCGGCAGCAGCACGTGTCACAGCAGATTATGAACCGCTGCCTGTGTTAGGTTCTCCTCGTATCGCGCTTGGCAGCGAGAATGTGATCAACGAAGAGTATCCTGACAATGTCTGCGGTGTGGTCCACACGCGTAAGGGCGATGTGGCAAAAGGCTTTGAAGAAGCAGAAGTCGTGATTGAGTCGACCTATAAAACAGATTTCGTTGAGCACGCCTATCTGGAGCCGGAATCAGTCACAGCTGTGCCGAGCAGGATGCGTCCGGAGCTTACCATTTATGGTTCCATGCACGCGCCTTATAATGCGAGAATTTCGCTCCATCGTACACTCAATGTTCCGATGGCGCAGCTGACACTTCGTCCGAGTACGGTCGGCGGATCATTCGGCGGCAAAATTGAGACGGCTGAAGCGATGTCGATCCGTGCGGGACTTGTCGCATTGAAAACGGGCCGTCCGGCGAAATACACGCTGACACGTGAAGAGTCCATCCGCGAAAGTTATAAACGCCACCCGATTGAGTTTGAAGTCAAACTCGGTGCCACAAAAGACGGCATCTTAAAGGTGATGCACGTTGATTCGATCTCCGATGCCGGTGCGTACACGAATATGTCACCTCCGGTTGCTTACAAAACAGCCACCTTGGGCCCCGGCCCCTATCGCCTCGACCATGTCGATTACAGGGCGAGAGCTGTTTTGACGAATAACAATCACACGGGCTCCATGCGCGGCTTTGGTACACCACAGGCGATTTTCGCAATGGAAAACAGCATGGATGAATTGGCGGACAAACTAGGTATGTCTCCGACGGAGTTCAGACGGAAAAATATCCTGGTCAACGGTGATGTTTCGGGGACAGGCCATCTGATGGACTTCCACGAAGTGAGTATGCTGTCTGTCATGGAAAAAGCGGCCGAAGAACTTGACTTCGATCGCAAATTTGCCCAATACAAAGAAGAGAATAAAGATCCGAAGCGCCGCGTTCGCCGGGGCGTCGGAATTGCCGTCTCCATGCGCGGCGCAAGCGTTGGCGCGGATGGTAATGGCTTTGACGTCGCGCGTATCTTGATTGAAGTCATGAAGGATGCAAGTGTTCACGCGAATACGGGACTTGTCGAGCTTGGGCAGGGACTTCGTACCGCCCAAATGCAGATGGTCGCGGAAGGCCTAGGCGTTGACGTCAGTCGCGTTACTATGGGTGACACGGACACATCACGTTCTCCTGCGACCGGAGCCTGTATCGCCTCTCGCGGGACGATGCTCGGTGGCGGCGCTATTTTCGACGCGACTCAGCGCATTAGAGCGATTCTCGTTGAAGGTCTCAAAAAGACATATGGCGACGATATCGGGGAGGTCAACTTTGAAAAAGACCGCGTCACGTTTGACGACAAAGATTTAAGCTTTGAGGAAGTGGTCAAGATCTGTTACGGGCATAACTTAACGCCTATGGCTCCCGGTACTTACAGCGTCCCGATCACTGATTGGTGTGAAGAAAAAGGATTCGGCGAGCCCTTCTACACCTACACCTATTCATGCCACGCCGCAGAGGTCGAAGTGGATCTCGACGTCGGCACGGTAGAAGTCATTAAAATGGTTGGTGCCCATGACCCCGGCCGGGCGATCAACCCGACCTTCCTGCACGGGCAGATTTATGGCGGATTGGCGATGGCTCAGGGAATGGCCTTGTTAGAAGATTTAGGCCACAGCGAAAAGACCGGCGGCTTGAAGAATCAGAACTTTGCCGACTATCTCCTGCCGACGATCCTTGACGTGCCTGATACGAACGTACCGATTTTGGACGAGCATCCCGATCCGAGAAGCGCGTTCGGCGGACGTTCGATGGGAGAACCCGCGACAGAACCTGGCGCAGGGGCGCTTGCTTGCGCGGTCAATATGGCGCTTGGGAAACCCGGCATGATTAAACAGTTGCCATTTGACCTCGACCGCGTATTCGCGGCCGCACAAGAACTATGGGGGGATGACGATGTTGAAATTTCGTAATTATGTGAGAGTGGAATCGGAGGCGGCGTTCAAAGAAGCGATTGCTTCGATTGAAGGCCCCGTTGTATTGCTGGCGGGCGGGAGCGATGTTCTCGTCCAAGCCAGAGAAGACGATCGCTTCCGGGACCACACCGCCTTGGATATTTTCGGTGTCGAGGCCTGGCACCAGATTGTTGAGACAGAAAAGGATCTTGTCATAGGCGCCATAGCGACGCATGCCATGATTGCCGATTCACCGCTTGTCAATCGTTATGCGCCGATTCTGGCGGAAGCCTCCCTCTCGGTGGGTTCGCCGCAGATCCGCAACCACTCGACGATTGGCGGTAATATCGCCAACGCATCACCGGCGGCAGACACATTGGCGTCGCTGTCCGTCCTAGAAGCCGAGCTGGTCATTTTGGGTGAAAAAGGTGAGCGCAAGGTAGCTCTGGCGGACATCTTTGAAGGACCTTATCGGACCAATCTTTCCGATCGCGATGTGATCGTCAGTGTCGTGATTCCAAAACTCCCCGAGAGTGTACGCTACAACTATACCAAGGTGGGCCGGCGCAAGGCGCTTTCTATCTCGCGCATGACGATTGCCACGTTAATCGAAACAGACCGTGAGGGTGTGGTGACCAAGTTCGACATGACACTTGGCGCAACCTTCCCGAAGCCCATGACTTTCCCAGATATTTCCGCGATGCTCGTGGGCAAAAAGCCCAGCTCAGACGATATCCGTGCGGTCGCCCGCGCCCTTTCGGACAAGATCCCTGAGATCGCGGGCATTCGCGCCTCGACACGCTACAAACAGCCTGTCTGTCGCCGCCTTGCTGAGCGCATCCTACATGAACTGATCGGAGATGAATAACATGCGTAAAATACCCCTATCTTTTACATTAAACGGAAAATCGTATGAAATTGAGGCCGATCCCGGCGCCCGCATGATCGATGTGATCCGAAATGATCTTGAGTTGACCGGGACAAAAGAAGGATGCGGCGTCGGTGAATGCGGTGCCTGTACCGTTATCTTTAACGGCGATCCGGTGGCCAGCTGCCTGCTTTTGGCAGGTCAAATGCAGGGCGCGGACATTCTCACGATCGAAGCCATGAGTGAGCTTGATCTGGGCCATTTGCTGCAAGACAAGTTTTTGGAAGAAGATGCCGTTCAGTGCGGCTTCTGCACGCCGGGATTTGTGCTTGTCGCCTACGCACTTTTGCAAAAGAATCCGAATGTGACAAGAGAAGAAATAAGAGAAGCAATTGCGGGCAATATCTGCCGCTGCACGGGCTATATTCCCATTGTGAACGCCATTGAAAAAACGGCGGAACATTTGAGAGACGCGTAGCCCAGAAGAAAGAGGAATTGCAAATGTCATTACTGATTAAAAACTGTACCCTGAGACATCAGGAGGGACTATGGGACGTCTACTGCGAGGGCAAGACGATTCATACGATCGGCCAGGGGCTCGACCTTAAGGCTGACGAAGTGATCGACGTGGAAGGAAAACTTGTTGTTCCCGCGTTTATTGATCCCCATATCCACCTTGATAAAGTGAACATCCTCGACAGTGTCCGCAAGAATGTGAGCGGCACCTTGACCGAGGCGATCGAAATTATCTGGGACCGAAAGAAACAATACACCAATGAAGACGTCATCCTTCGCGCGGGAGCGGTGCTTGACAAGGCGCTCATGAACGGGACGCTTGCGATCCGCACCCATGTGGATATCGATACCATTGGCGGCTTGAAACCGCTGGAGGGCGTATTGGCGCTTCGTGAAACGTATAAAGATAAGATGACCCTGCAACTTGTCGCTTTCCCGCAGGAGGGGATCATCAAGGATCCCGGCTGTGACAAGCTGATGGAAGAGGCCATGAAGATGGGTTGTGACATTGTCGGCGGCATGCCGGCCAATGAGGACACGCCCGACGACAGCCTTGCTCATGTCAAATTCTGTTTCGATCTAGCGGAGCGTTATGACGCCGACGTCGACATGCACGTGGATGAGACGGACGATCCCTTCTACCGCACCCTTGAAATGGTTGCCGATGAGACGATTAAGCGCGGCTGGCAGGGCCGTGTGACAGCGGGCCATACATGTGCCTTAGCCGCTTATGACGACCATTACGCGGCCTATGTCATTGAGAAGGTCAAACGCGCCGGCATCCATATGATCACGAATCCCGTGACAAACCTCATGCTGCAAGGGCGCCTGGACAAGCAGCCGATCCGCAGGGGCATTACCCGTGTGAAAGAATTGCTTGAGGCGGGCGTCAATGTCAGTTTCGGACAGGACTGCGTGAATGACACCTTCTATCCGCTCGGCTCCGCCGACATGCTGCAGGTGGCGAACATCACGGTGCACGCCGCGCAGATGAGCCTTCCGCCCGAACTTGAAAAAGTCTTTGATATGATCACCTTCGACGCGAATAAGATTATGAATCTTGAAGGCTACGGCATTGAAGAGGGTTGTACGGCCAATCTCGTTGTCGTAGATGCAAAGAATATCCGTGAGGCGATGGCATTGCAGCCCAATCGCCCCTATGTGATCCGCGAAGGTAAAGTGATCGTCAAGAACGAACGCAAGACCATTTATAACTAAGACCTTGTCTTAAGCTATAACGATGATGTAAAGAGGTTCGCGCAAACGAGCCTCTTTTCTATTTATATTTTTGAATAAAATAACAATATTCATGCTACTATATACGGTATAGGTCTCCCGCTAGTAAGGGTGCATTGACCTGTAATCACTTCAAAAAGAGGAGAGAAAGATGAAAAGTAAATTTCAGCGCAGAATTATTATTGTTCTCATCATAGCACTGCTTATGGCGCTCATGGTAGCAGCAATCGGGTGCCGAAGAGAAGGCAGTGATCCTTCAAAAGGCAAAGACGGTGACACGATCCTGATCGGTGGCGCGATGTCCATTACGGGCATACAAGCCCCTATTGACAGTCCGGCTCTGGAAGGTATCCAGGTCGCGGTGGCGGAAATCAATGAAGCCGGAGGTATCAACGGCAAAAAACTTGAGTTCCATAACATGGACTCCAAATCGGACGCGGCCACGTCGGCAGAGGTCGCAAAACAACTGATTGACCAAGGAGCTGTTGCGATTATCACATCTTCAGACTATGACTTTGGCGGCCCGGCCGCTCGTGCGGCGCAGGAAGCCGGTGTCGTAGGTATCAGTCCGACAGGCTCTTCACCCTTATTCGGCAGTGATATGCTGGGCGACAAGCAGTTTACACTGTCCATGTGGAATACCACCATGGGCGCGGTGATTGCCGAAAAAGCGTATAACGAAGACGGCATGCGCACCGCCTATGTCATCACGGATGATTTCATTGATTACACAAAGAGCCTTTCGCGGTACTTTGTTCAGTCCTTTGAACGACTGGGAGGCACGATTTTCAAAGAAGACATTTTCAGCCAGGGCAAAGTTGATACGGCAGCCCTGATCGCACACTACAAAGGACTTGCAGAGAAACCGGATTTCATTTACATCAGTTCTTACATGCCTGACCTCGGAACAATCATTAAAGAGTTCCGCACGGCGGGAATTGATCTTCCGATTTACGGCGGCGATGCCTATGACGATCCTTCCATGTTTGAACTCTTAGGTGCGGAATTTGGCAATGACATTATTTTCGATACCCACAGCTATGTCAGCGCAGAAGCGGTGGAAGGTTTTGACGCGTATAACGAAGCTTACAAAGCGATCTTTAACGCAGATGTTATTGAGCCATGGTCACTGGCCGGCTACGATGTCGTGATGGTGCTTACGGAGGCCATGCGCGAGACCAAAAGTACCGACGGGGATAAGATGGCCAAGTACATGGAATCGAAGACCTTTGAATTGAAGACAGGTACCTTGAAATGGTCCGACGCGGCAAGCGGCCATGAGCCGGATAAGTCGGCGGTCGTGGTTGAACTTGTGAACGGAAAACCGATCTTTAAAGGATGGGTTTCACCCGCCTTCATTCCCGCGCCCTAGGCGTGACTCGAATGGCTAACAAATAGCACGTGCAGGAGGATGTAAGAAATGCCAACCTTCGTGGTCGAGTCATTATGCAAAAACTTTGGCAGCTTGAAGGCAGTCGACGACGTAAGCCTGAGTCTTGAAACAGGTGAGATTCTCGGACTGATAGGTCCCAACGGCTCCGGCAAGACGACACTGATCAATATCATGACGGGCATGCTGCCCAAAAATGGCGGTTCTGTCTTCATCGATGGCCACGATATCAGTGATAAGCACGCCTATCAAATCCCCCACTACGGTTTGACACGGACCTATCAGACGATTCGGTTGTTCAGGCATCTCAGTTGTCTTGAGAATGTAGCGATGGGAGCCATTGGGGTGGGCGTTGCTCGACGTAAGGCGCTCGATTACGCCAGGGCGCTTCTTTCGGAATTTGGGCTCGGGGCTATGTGCGACACGCCGGCTCAGGGACTCACTTTCCAAAATCAGAGGCTGTTGGAGATCGCTCGGGCCCTTGCGGCTACGCCAAAGTTTTTGCTGCTTGACGAGCCGGCCGCCGGATTAAACGAGCTGGAGTCGGATGAACTTCTTGCGGTGTTAAAGAAGATGCCGGCAGAAAAGGATGTTGGAATTATAATTGTCGAACATGATATGCGTCTCATGATGCAGTTGTGTAACCGACTGCATGTGCTAAATTACGGAAAAACAATCGCGGAAGGCCTGCCGGAGGAAGTCCGCAAGAACCCGGACGTGATTAAAGCTTATTTGGGGAGTGACGTGGCATGAGCTCAATAAGTGAAGCGACCGACCGTACACCGATATTAGAGGTTCGCGACCTCTATGTCGGTTACGGCTCGGTTTTGGCGCTGCAAGGCGTCTCATTGGACATATACGAAGGCGAACTTGTCAGCATTTGCGGGATTAACGGCGCCGGCAAGTCAACGGTATTGAAGGCGATCGCCGGCGTCCTGAAGCCCAAGTCGGGGCATATTATCTTTAAAAATGAAGAGGTAACGGGCAAGAATCCCGAATATCTCCATAAAAAAGGGATGGCTCTCGTCCCGGAGGGGCGTGAGATATTTTCCACGCTTTCAGTTGCGGAGAATCTTCGCATAGGGGCTTTTGGCCGCTATAATAGCCGGCGATTTGCCGATGATTTGGCGGACTATTTTGATCTTTTCCCGATTTTGAAAGAGCGTTACCATCAGTCGGGCGGGCTTCTTTCAGGCGGCGAACAGCAGATGTTGGCGATTGCGCGGGGTCTAATCTCCCATCCCGATCTGCTTCTTCTTGATGAACCTTCGCTGGGGCTTTCGCCCACACGCGTCGATGATGTATTCGAACTGATCGTCAAGTTGAAAGAGCGCGGGATCACCATTCTTCTGGTGGAGCAAAACGCAGAGCGGGCATTGGCCATTGCCGACCGTGCCTATCTGTTCTCAACCGGAACGGTGGAATTTGACGGTGACGCCAAAGATTTACTCGACAATGTGGACATTACCTCAGTTTACATGGGGGGCAAAAAAGGAGCGCATATCTTGTGAGTACGCAGATTTTTGTGGAATTTACCATCAATGTGCTGAGTATGGGGAGCTTGTACGCACTGATTTCTCTGGGCCTCGTATTTGTCTTCGGCATCTGCCGGATTGTCAACTATGCATATGGTGAGTTCATCACGGCGAGCTCGTACGCTTTGTACTTTCTGGGGACCTTCACGCGTTTGCCTTGGGCCCTTGTCTTTATCTTGGGTGTGTCAGCGGGCGTGGCGGTCGGTTACTTAAGTGAACTGATTGCTTTTCGCGCGTTTCGCGGGCGTTCGCTCGATGCTTTGCTGGTCACTTCTTTTGCGGTGAGCATCGTTTTGCAGCGCACATTCCAATTGACTATCAGCCCCCGTGCAAAAGCGGTGCCGGTTCCCGCGTTTTTTAACCACAATATGACCGTTTTTGGAGTCGTGACACCGCTTCGGAATATCCTGATCATTGGAACCACCATTTTGCTTTTGACGGTGTTCGCGCTCATCATGAAGTACACGACGCTTGGCATCGCGATGAGAAGTGCCTCTGAGAATTTTGTGACCGCACGCCTTATGGGTGTGCCGGCCAATCTTGTCATCTCGGTTGCCTTTGTGATCAGTGGCTTTCTTGCGGGTGTTGTCGCGATTTTCTGGTCGGCGAGGACAGGTTCTGTGGAACCCCTGATGGGAGCACCTCCGTTGCTTGTCGGCTTTATCGCGGTGGTCATAGGCGGTATGAACTCCCTTGTCGGTGCGGTCATAGGCGGCTTTGTCTATGCCATTTTGTCGAATATCCTCTCGCTTACGCTTCCCTCAGGAATGTTGTCCTATCGAGATGCGGTGATGTTTATCATCGTGATCGCGTTTCTCGTGTTGAAACCTGAAGGCTTAGTCAGAGGGAACTATCAAGAGGAGAGTATCGGATGAGCAGCAAAAAGGGCGCAAAAGATGTGAAGTTTGATTCACTAATTAAGCGGCTCGACTTTCCCCGAAAATCGTCGACCGTTGTATTCCTGATCGTTATTTTGGCCATCATAGGCTTTTTCATCTGGTGGTTGAATGTCCCCTATATCGAAGATATATTCACCTCTGCCACCATCAGTTTAGTCATGGTACTCGGTTTTCAGCTCTATATGGGCAATTCCGGAATCTTAAATTGGAGTTATATCGGCTATGTCGGGATCGGCGCCTTTGCGTCGGCGATCTTGTCGATGACACCCGCCGTCAAATCGATGCAGATCCCTGCCATGTATCCCTTCTTGGTCGGATTGCAACTGCCTTTCCCGTTGGCATTGTTTGGCGGCGCGCTTATTGCCGCGCTGGTGGCCAGTCTCATTGCCTGGCCCCTGATGCGACTTTCTGACTCGGCCGGCGCCATCACACAGTTCGCCCTTCTCATTGTGATCAACGTCATCTTGTCCCAATGGGAGCAGGTGACGAACGGGCCCAGGACTTTCACCTTGGGCGGAAAACGCCAGACGACACTTTGGGTTGCCTTTGCGGTCGCGGTCCTTGTCATCATTATGGTGTTTTATTTCAAGGAATCCTCGATGGGCCTGAAGCTTAGAGCCACCCGGGATGACCGGAATGCGGCTCGCTCAAGCGGCATTAACTTTGTCGCCGTTCGCTACGTCGGCTATGTGGCGAGCGCGTTCATCGGCGGGCTGGCCGGGGGACTGTATTCACACTATATCTTGTCGATCACCGCTTCCTCCTTTTACATGCTGGAGCTCTTCATGGTGCTTTCCATGCTTGTGATCGGCGGTTCTATGTCAGTATCGGGCGCTTTCTTCGGTACGATCCTCGTCACCGTGCTGAGACAAGGCTTAAGGCAAATCGAGCAGACGCTTTCACGCCGGGGGATTGAGACATCCGGTTCAACCGACATCGTGGTCGCGGTCCTCATGATCGCCTTCTTAATTTGGAAGGCGGATGGTATCACGGGCGGCGGGGAGCTGTCTTTGGATAGCCTCAGGCGAACATTTGCTAAATGGCAGGAAAAATTTCGGGGGCTCAAGCAAAAAGAAACTTAATAAAATACTGTATATGCTTAGAAAATGTATAATAGGGAGGACCATTTATCCGAGCCATCATGATTAAATTTAGACTTTGGTTTAGGCATTCTCGGATTATTTGCGGTTGAGAGAATGAAATAGTCCTCTGATGGACCTTGTTTAATTATGCACTTCTCTGCTATGATGGTGGCAATTGTAAGCTTCGATTTAGTTGAACGGAGTGTTCCATGTCAAGTGGCTTGAAAGTACACAAGTCGGTACTGTCGGTACTTTAGGAAGTATTGGTTTCCGGCCGGAAGTAATTCCGGTTTTTTTATTTTCGGAAAGGAGGACTGACATAAAGGAAAAGCCGTACGAAATGCTAGGGGCATGAGATTATCGGAAAGTATGCCTGACAGGAATAGAAATACCAAGGAGGTTTGTTATGAATATTGTTGAAGGCAGGTATGTAGTGTACGCATTTACGCCTGAGATGGAGCCGGTCCTGACCGTCGATGACGGTTCGATTGTGACCTTTGAGAGCAACGACTGCTTCTTCCAACAGGTAAAAACGAATGAAGATGTGCTCGACAGCATCGACCACGATCGACTGAATCCGGCAACGGGACCTGTGTATGTCCGAGGGGCAGAGCCGGGCGATCTTCTGAAAGTCGATATTATGGCGATCGATGTGGCCGATCAAGGGGTTGCCGCGGTGGTGCCCGGTGAGGGGGCATTGAGAGAAGAGGCAAAAGAGAAGATTGTCCGCGTGATCCCGATAGTGGAGGGTGCGGCCGAATACCTGGGCCTTCGCATTCCTCTGAAACCCATGATCGGAGTGATCGGCGTCGCACCGAGTGACGAGGACGGTCCTTGCCCGACAGATACCCCCTATAAGCATGGCGGAAACATGGACACCCATGACATCCGCAAGGGAACGACTTTGTACTTTCCCGTCCGTCAACCGGGTGCCCTGTTCGCGCTCGGCGATTGTCATGCGCTGATGGGGGACGGCGAGGTTTGCTTTACCGGGGTTGAAATTCCGGCGGATGTGACCGTCCGGCTCAGCGTGGTCAAGGGCGTCAACAGTATCTGGCCGATCTTAGAGACAGAGACAGAGACCATGGTTATTGCATCCGCAAAAACGATGGAAGAGGCCACGCGTGACAGTGTCAGCCAGGCCGTGGGTGCCTTGGCAAAAATCTTTGACTGCATGTGGGAGGAAGCGTATGTCTTGGCCAGCATGGTCGTCGACGCTCGCATCTCGCAGGTCGTTGACCCGCTGTTGACCGTACGTGCGGTTATCCCTAAAACAATTGCAACGACTGAACAAATCCTAAACGCTTTAAAAGAGTAGACGAGTTGTTAACGAACGAGGAGACTAAATTTATGCCAGAGAAAAAACCAACGCTAAAGCGTGAATTGTCGTTCATCCACATGATTTCCATTGCTGCGGGCGCCGTCATCGGAGGATGGCTGGCCGAAGCACCCTATTGGTTTTCTGTGACGGGCGCCGGGGGAGCGCTTGTTTTCCCGGTCCTCGCCTTATTTCTTGTGCCCGTAGGCCTGGCCTTTGCGGAACTTTCCGCCATGCTTCCCTTTGCGTCATCCGTGAACGTATGGACGAGTAACGCATTAGGAAAAGAAGTAGCTTGGTACACGAACTGGATGATGTACTTGGTCCAGGTGGTGGAACCCCCGCTCATGGCCTTTATCTTCATCACGGTCATCAACCACTTCACACCGGTTGAACTCGACACGACATCCCAGACGATTATTGCCATCGGCATCGTCTCTTTGTGGTATGTCATTTCAAACTTCAAGATCCGCATCACGGGTACCTTGTCGACGATATTCTTCTTCTCGATGGTCATATTGTCGATCATTGTCGCTTTGACCTTCTTCTTTTCAGGCCACTGGTCATGGGATAACATCAACATTTCCGTCGACGGATTTAAAGGCGGCCTGTTCCCGAAAGGATTTGGCGGGATCTTCATTGCCATGGCGGTGTTCTCATTGAAATACATTGGATTTGAGATGACACCGACCATGATTGAGGAGACCAAATTCCCGGCCAAACGGATGTGGCTTGTCATTATCTCCGCGCTGGTCGTCCCCGCGGTGCTTTATCTTTTTGTCGTGTTTGCCATCGGCGGCATGGCGCCATGGAACGAAATCGCGGGAATGGCGATGCCGGAGCCGGAGCTTGTGACAAAACTCGGACTCCCGGCCATCATCGGGATCATCGCCATCATATCGGGCTGCTTACACGCGCTCACGACCCTGATGGGCTTCTGGACGAGCTCTGCTCGCGTGATCTACGGATCCGCCCAGCTGAATCAGCTCCCCAGGAGCTTCATGCGTTTGAACCGTTACGGTCAGCCCTGGATTGCGAACCTGATTGTCCTCGGCTTCTCGATTTTCTTCTGTATTTTCTCAGGAGAAAACTGGGTTCAATATATTTACGCCATCTCGTGCACCGCGGCCGGTATCGTTTACTTGGTCAGTTGTATCGATGTCATGGTGTTAAGGAAAAAATTCCCCGACTGGGAGCGCCCTTATCGGGCACCTGGGGGGAATCTGCTCATGATTTTGGGCTGCATCATCTCCGTATGGATCATCATCGGATCGGTGTTGGAGCTTGATATGGGCGGCTACATTTCACTCATCATCTATCTGGCGGTCGGTGGCGCGTTGTCGGTGTACATGAAATTCTACCGCAAACGTCATCCCGGCAATGAACCGCGCACGCTTACCCCGGATGATATCGGGACAGAGACGAGTGCGTTTGAAGGTTAGTTCATAACAATTTTCGGCAGGGAGTTTGGCTGGCGCCGCTTATCAGTAAAGCGGCGCCAGCTGTATTTGCCACAAAGCATCACGCCGTTTCGCTGAAACGACTATGATAAAATGGTGAAAGCTCAAAACCATTGCCGGGGTCAAATGCCCCATGCCCGACAAGTGAGGTCCTCATATGAACTTAACCGATGCCATGCGTCGCGCCCTTCAAAACAGTATTCAAGCGGAGCAAAACGCCCATGATTTTTATCAGGCGGCCGCCCGGAAGGTAAATAATGACGCGCTTCGAGCACTCTTTTCACAGCTTGCGGACGATGAAATCGGCCACCGTGATTTCCTGCAAAATCTCTTGGACGACAAATCCGCGGTCGAGACAATCAAGCCCCAGAAGGTGGACTACCATCTGGCCGAAGAAGTGATTGAAGAAAAACCGGAACTCACCGTGAACATGCCCTTTCCCGAAGCCATCGCACTTGCGATTAAACGTGAACAAGAAGCCATGGACACGTATGAAGTCCTGGCGGGCGACACTGACGATGAAGAGCTAAGGGCCTTATTTATTAATCTTCGCAACATGGAACAATCCCATAAGACGTCTCTTGAAGCGGTCTACATGGACGTCGCGTACGCGGAAGTGTGGTAGGAGGACAAACGATGATCACAATCACGATGGACGGGAAGACGATTGAGCTTCAAAAACCCATCAATCTTTTAGAGGCGGCCAAGCGGGCCGGTATCTATATTCCCAACCTGTGCTATTTGGAAGAAGTCACGAACTTCGCCGGCTGCCGCCTGTGCCTAGTCGAAATCGAAGGGCATCCTAAACTTGAGACGGCCTGCTCAACCATGGCCGCAGACGGCATGGTCGTTCGCACGAATACCCCTGAGATCCGCGAGATCCGCCACGAACTGCTCGACCTTCTCATTAGTAACCATCCCATGGACTGCCTGACCTGCGAGCAGGCGGGCATCTGCACACTGCAAAGCCTTTGCTACGAGTACGGCGTGAAGGCGCCTTCGTACAAACGCAAAGAACAGGTCTTCACCATCGATATGGCCAACCCCATCATGATCCGCGATCAGGCCAAATGCATCAAGTGCGGCAAATGCGTGCGCGTCTGCCGGGAGATCCAAGTGACCTCCACCTACGATCATGTCGGCCGGGGCTTCACCTCCACGGTGACGACCGCGAATAATGAGCCGATCAACAAGGATATTTGCCGCATGTGCGGCCAGTGTATCGCCGTCTGTCCGACGGGGGCCCTGTTTAACAAGAACTTTATCGGTTACAGGACGCAGGACTTAAAAAAGGTCCGCACCACTTGTCCGTTCTGCGGCACGGGCTGCAACTTCTATCTGAACGTCGATGTCGAAAAGAATAAGGTTGTCGGCGTGACGCCGGCGATCAAATCCCCAATTAACGGCACGCAGATGTGCGTCAAAGGGCGCTTCCACACAGATTTCATCAGTTCAGATGAGCGCCTGACCACCCCACTCATCAAAAAGGACGGCGAATTTGTGCCCGCCTCATGGGATGAGGCGCTCAACTACGCCGCCGCCCGCTTCAAAGACATTCGTGACCAACACGGACCGGATTCCATTGCGGGGCTGTCATCGGCTCGATGTACGAACGAAGAGAACTATGTATTTCAAAAATTTATGCGCGCGGTGATCGGCACCAACAGTGTCGATCACTGCGCACGGACCTGACACGCCCCTACGGTTGCAGGTCTTGCAACAACACTGGGCAGCGGGGCCATGACAAACTCCGTCAACGAAATACTCGGATCTGAACTACTATTCGTCATCGGGTCCAACACCACAGAAGCACACCCGATCATCGGTAACAAGATGAAGCAGGCCGTGCGCAAGGGCACAAAATTGATTGTGATCGACCCCCGATCCATCGAACTGGCCGAGATGGCCGACATCCACCTGCCCTTGAAATCAGGGAGCGACATCGCGCTTGTCAACGGCCTCATCCACATCATCCTGAAAGAAGGCTGGGAGGATCGTGAATACATCGAGGAACGCACAGAGAACTTCGATGCGCTCGTCGAATCCGTAGAATCCTACACCCCTGAGCGCGTGTCCGAGATCACGGGCATCAGCAACGAAAAGCTTTATCAGACGGCCGAGCTTTACGCCAAAACCAAAAAGGCCGGCATCTACTATACGCTCGGCATCACGGAGCATACGACCGGGACGGCCAACGTCATGAGCCTTGCCAATCTTGCGCTCGTCACCGGCCACATCGGTATCGAAAACGCGGGGATCAATCCCCTGCGCGGCCAAAACAATGTCCAGGGTGCCTGTGACATGGGAGCCCTGCCGAACACTTATCCCGGCTACCAACCGGTGACGGATCCGAAAGCCATCGAATTTTTCTCCCATCTGTGGAATGTCAAGGTGAATGAAAAAGACGGGCTTCGCATCCCGGAGATGATGGACGGGGCGCACGAGGGTACGGTGAAAGCGCTGTATGTGATGGGCGAGGACCCGATCCTCTCCGATCCGGATGCCAACCATGTGAGGGCCGCTTTTGAAAAGATGGACTTTGTCGCGGTGCAGGAAATCTTCATGTCGGAGACGGCGAAGCTTGCAGACGTGATTTTCCCCGCAACCTGCTACGCTGAAAAAGACGGCACCTTCACCTGCTCAGAGCGGCGTGTCCAGATGGTCCGTAAAGCCGTCGATCCGCCGGGTGAATCGAAACTCGACTGGGTCATCATCCAAGAGATCGCACAACGCATGGGCGCCGAAGGCTTCAACTTTGAAAGCGCCGAGGATATTTTTGAAGAAGTCCGAAAAGCCACCCCCTCCTACCGGGGCATGACCTACGAACGCCTTGTCAAAGAAAACGGCCTGCAGTGGCCCTGCCCGACGACCTCGCATCCGGGGACAAAGTATCTGCACAAGGGAATGTTCCCGCGCGGGAAAGCCTCCTTTGTTCCGGTTGAATACGAGCCGCCGACCGAAACGGTGTCCGCGGACTATCCGATGCTCTTGACGACCGGGAGAAAACTCGGACACTACAATGTGACGACACGCTTTTCAACCCTGTTGGGATCGATCCATCCCTTTGAAGAAGCGGAGATCAGTCCGCAAGACGCGGACGCGCTCGGCCTTGTGACGCACGACTTTGTACGGGTCACAAGCCGAAGAGGCAGTGTCATGACACGTGTCCTTGTGACGGACCGCGTCACGCCGGGCCTGATGTTTATGACTTTCCACTACCCGGAGACACCGACCAATGAATTGACGCAAAACGCTTACGACCCCGTCACTTTAACGGGCGCGTATAAAATATCGGCGGTGCGTGTTGAAAAACTGAACGATGAAGAAATTGCAAAGTTCACGGCTTAATCGCATCCGCGATTAAACCGTGATCTTGTTTCTTTTCCTCGAAATCTTAGCGTACAGATCCGTCAGATCCGAAAGCACCCGAGGGTGCGAAAAATCCTTTTGGTAGACAATCTTTGTCTCTCGGATCATGCTCATGTTCTCAATAGGGAGGATCGTCATCTTCCCCTTACTCACTTCATCCATGCAGGTGCTTTTAGGCAAGATCGAGATACCCAGATTCTTGCGAACAAGATCCTTGATCGTCGCGATATTGTCCACTTCAAGGATGACATGGAACGCATCGATGGATCGGTTAAGACTTTCGAGACTTGCGATAAACAAGTTCATCGTCGCCGATCCCGCACGGCGCAAGATCATGCGCTCGTTTTGAAGCTCATTCAAAGTCACCATCGGCTTTTTTGAAAGCCTATTCTCATTTGACATGGCACAGACCAGATAGTCCGTATCCAAGAGGATGAAGCTAAAGGAAGGAATGGTGGTCACCCCCTCGACGATGGCCATGTCGAGATCGTAATTATCCAATCGATCATAAAGGTTTTTTATGGTGTCGGTAAGAATAGTTATGACAATGCCGGGGTTCAGGTTGCCGTACTCCGCTAAAACTTCCGCGACAATATTGCTTTCGGCGGTGTGCGTAACACCCACACGCAAGCGAGTGAGCTGTTTTTCCTGATCGGCAATCGCCATCGTCATGCGTTCGTAAAGGGTGTTCAATCGTTGGGCATAGCGGATGACGGTTTCGCCCGCGTCTGTTGGGCGGATGGCGCCCTTGCCCCGCGTAAAAAGCAGGACGCCCAGCGCTTCTTCCAACTGCTTGATATGCTGGCTGATCGCCGGTTGTGTCAACGAGAGGCGCTCAGCGGCTTTTGTGAAATTCTGTTCTTCTGCCACGGCGAGAAGGGAAGCGACTTTGCGGTCAATCATGGAGGACCTCCTTAGTATAATGAAATATAATCGGTGTAAGAAAAACGATTATTTTACATTCTCATAATTTCACTTTATCATGCCCCTACAAGAGGCTCAATAGTAAAAGGAAGGAGAGAACGATGGCGGAATGGTTTTACCACTCAACAAGCGGCTCGACGAGCGTCGCCGGCATTTTAATTTCTTTGTCCATCATGCTGCTTGTAGGCTTTGCGATGACACGCGTTTCCAAGCTCCTTCGCCTGCCCAATGTGACTGCCTATATTGTGACGGGTATTCTGATTGGGCCGTATGTGTTGAATATGATCCCCACCTCCTTCATTGAAGGGACCGATTTTCTTGCCGATGTGGCGCTCGCGTTCATCGCTTTCAGCGTCGGTGAACATTTTGAGTTTCGCAAGTTAAGAAAAAATGGCATGGAATCGATGGTGATCACGCTGTTTGAGGCCTTGACCGCATCGCTGTGTGTTTTTTTACTGACTTACCTTGTCTTGGGACTCGATTTTGTATTCTCCATCATTTTGGCCGCCTTAGCGTCCGCGACCGCCCCCGCCTCCACCATGATGACGATTCGCCAGACAGGCGCCAAGGGCGACTACGTGGATACGCTCCTGCAAGTCGTGGCGATGGATGATGTCGTGGGTCTTGTGGCCTACAGCATCGCGATTGCCGCGGCGTCCTCCATGATTCAGGGGGC
Organism: Mageeibacillus sp. UBA5438; assembly: GCA_002427535.1. Classification (GTDB taxonomy): domain Bacteria; phylum Bacillota; class Clostridia; order Saccharofermentanales; family DTU023; genus UBA4923. Next base: position 27,603 of record DIRK01000015.1, read on the forward strand.
CGACGGCGCAGGCGGTTTTCGTTCCGTGGTCTTGCCGGCCTTAATTAATGTTCTATTGATGGGGATCGGTGCTTTTTTTGCCTGGGTATTGAAACTCATGATGCCGACGCGCCGCACCACTGACAACCGGCTCATCATCGCGGTGGCCATCCTGTTACTGTTCTCAGGTGTCAGCGCCCTATTGGATGTGTCGCCTCTTTTGGGCTGCATGGTGATGGGTATGGTATTTGCCAACATCGAGGGCCATGAGAAACTGTTCAAGCAGTTGAACTACTTCAGCCCGCCGATCCTTTTACTTTTCTTTGTCCGCTCAGGTTTGAGCTTTGACTTGAGTGCTTTTACTTCCCGTGCCACGATCGGATCACAGTCGCTTTTGCTTGTGGCGGTGCTTTACTTTGTCATCCGCTTAGTGGGGAAATACGTCGGCGCCTATATTGGCGCTCTTGTGACGGGCAAATCAAAGGAAGTCAGACGCTATCTGGGGCTCGCGCTCGCGCCACAGGCCGGGGTGGCGATCGGTTTGGCGGCGCTTGTCGCCCGCCAGTTGGGACCCGATGTCGGCGGCACCTTGCAGACCATCATCTTGGCCTCCAGTGTGCTTTATGAACTGATCGGACCGGCCAGCGCGAAACTGGGACTGTACCTTTCAGGTTCATATGACAGTGACAACACAGCTGTTCACTGATTTAGTTTTTCAGGCATATCTTTCCTTTTCACCATCCGGGAGGCGATCCACGAGAAAATGAGGATGGCCGCCACGGTCAACACCCAACGGGTCGCCATGAACTTCAATCCGAGGTATTTCGCCTCGTTTAACAGCATGGGGATTTTGATCACGGCCCAGGCGCTCAAAATGATGATGATGTTGCGAAGTGAGGCGCCTTTTTTATACAGCATGACGCACATGGGAAAGGCGGCATAAATGGGGCCGGCTGAGACGCTCCCGATGAGAAAGGACAAAAGGATGCCCCGGATGCCGGCGTCATGGCCGAGGTAGCGGAGGATTTTGTCCTTGGGGACCCAAACGTCGAGTAAGGCGGTCAGGACGAACACGACCGGCATGATGAGGAGCATTTCCCGGATGTAGTAGACACTGTTTTTGGCCGATTCGAGCGCAAATTCCTTTCGGACAAAAAACAAAATGACATAGATCAGCAAAATGGCGATCTGGAAAAGGTGTTTTCGAAGGAACTTCAAGATTTTCATACGATCACCCCCATGAGCAAAGCGATCAGGACCGCGGCGACAAAACTTGCGGCATTGCGGACGACTGTGAATTTCGTGCCGAATTCCTTTCGTTCTAAGGGGAGCGTTACAACACCTACCATGGTCAGTGTCGTCAAGAAGGCAACTGAGGGGACGATATGGACGCCTGCGCCCACCAATGTCCCGATGAGGGGAAAGGCGATGAAGGCCGGGACGAGGGTCACGGTACCGATCAAGGCCGCGCCTAACGTCGCGGTAATCACATGTTGTCCGCTCACAAAAGACGCAATTCTTTCAGGCGGCAGCAGGGTTAAAAGAAGTCCGATCGTAATCACGATCGTGAAAATACTGAGCGCCATTCGGCGGCCCATGCGAAATGCCATTTGAAGTGCTTTTTTGGTTTTCTCACGATCCTTGAAAAAGGAAAAGACGAGGAAAGAGAAAGTGATAATCCAGATTATCAGGGTAAAAATATCCATATAAATCCTTAAATACAACATTCTTTCGAAATGTGTTCCTATTGTAATACAGTTGCCTCACAGTAGCCATTGTAACCCTTTTCATTCCGCTCATAATATCCTACCGTCAATAGTAGAT
>DIRK01000028.1:0-1360 GCA_002427535.1 Mageeibacillus sp. UBA5438
ATGATGACTGAAGGGCGCACCACCCGCCTGTTGCTTTTAACCGACGCCGAAGAAGGTGTGATCGGACCCGTCCGAAGCGCGAGGCCGGCCTACCTCGATCTTGTCGCGCAGCATCAGGCATTTTACTGCTATGCCGGTAATTACCGTGTCATCGAAGCCAGTCCTGTGAAAAATGACATCCGTATCCTGGACGCCTTAAAGGGTCACTACGGCATTTTCTACCGCTCCGGCCACCGTGTGGCGCCTCATAACCTCTATACGACCTTAGAGCGTGTGTACGCCGCGGCCGAAAAAGACCGCCCGCCCCTCATGCCCAAGGAACCTGTGAAAGGTTTATCCAACTACAGCGACTTTGTCCTTCCTAATGGAGGCGAGCCCGCCTTAGAACTCCACTATCGCTTTTCAGGTCTTTTGGAAATGTTTCGCTACGACTCAAGCGTGAATGCTTATTTCAAGTACAACAACGACCAACTCTTGGTCGATGAGCAGAGCAAACAACCGCTTGAAGTGCCGAACATCATCGTCTTGTACCGCCCCCACAGCTTCATGCCCAACGGTGTCCATAACAAGATTAACTGGATTGACGAGGGCGAGGCCACTTATCTCACAGGAGGCAGAAAATACGACATAACCTGGCAAAAAACTTCCCACACGGACCCCATTGTCTATCGCTTGGGTGGCGAGGATCTCATTTTGAATCCGGGATTGACCTGGATTGTCATCGTGGACGGCCAAGCAATGAAAACCGTGGAATATAAATGAATAAAACTACCCGCAACGGGTGGGGAGAGAAGTTGTTTTTCCGTGTACAATAATGCAGACGACCCGTTCGTTGAACAAGAATGAGGAGATCATGACGATGAATAAGACTAAAAGCTTCACTTTTCACCAACTGCCCACCAGTGTCGCCGAACTTCAGGCTATGCCGGAGGCCGCTTTAAAAACGCCCTTTCAGACGGCTGCTTTGACCGTGGCCGTACTGTGCCATTATGAAACCGATCCCCAAGTGACGATCGAGATGCTAAATGTCCTAAAAGGACCCCAAGCGCTGTCTCCTTATGACATCCAATTTTTGCGTGACCGTTTGTCAGGCAAGGGCTATAAGGCCTACTCGTTCTTCCAGGGCGCGACCCCTGAAAACAACTACACCCCAACCGAACCCTTGACCATTACAGTCTCATCGGGGCCTTACAGCTTTCAGGAAAAAGGTTACGCGAATCTATTGATTCAGTCATCGGGCGCGGATAGCCCCCGACAGATTAAAATGCGTGAAAAACCTTCAAGCGGTGAATGGTTCTTATGGGAGAATTATTTACTGGCCGACATCAGGACACCCGTGGCAAGCGACCCCTGGGCCTAA
>DIRK01000028.1:1601-3186 GCA_002427535.1 Mageeibacillus sp. UBA5438
TTATCGGCCATAATATAACCGGATAGGATTTCTGTCGATATATTGGAAGGGGGCGTTATGAACTATACCCAGCGGCATCTGGAAAACGTGGTTCTCTCGTTAAGCGAAAGCTGGCCTGTGCTGCTTTTGACCGGGCCGCGGCAGGCGGCAAAACAACCATATATGCGGGAAATGGCCAAAGCGAACCCCCAATTGTTCTTGCAACTTCACAAACCTCCGGTGCTGATCGACGAGGCTCAATACGCGCCGGAGTTATTTACCTATATCAAAATACAGATCGATGAGCATCGTAATACCGGCGATTTCTGGCAGATCATCGGGGCGGAGGGTATTCCCTTTACAACTGATTTTGACACGCTCAAAGAACAGCGTAAAAGATTTCGCCCGTATCCACGCCGGAACTGTTTACAAGCATGTGGCATTATGCCGGACGGGATATATTTTGTTCATCCTACCTTTCCCGAACCGTCGACAGCTTGAAATTCTTTCGTTTTATCACGGCTGTGGCCGCGCGGGTCAACTACAAGGCGATTGCTGACGATGCTGACATTGATCAGGTAACCTGCAAAAACTGGCTCAACATACTTGAAACTCTGGGAATTGTTTTCCCCCTGCGCCCTTACGCTAAGAAGGTACTCAAACGTACGATTAAGACACCGAAACTCTATTTCTATGACACAGGTCTTGTCACTTACCTGACCCGCTGGCCTTCGTCCGAGGTGGCTGAGAGCGGGCGATGAGTGACGCGCTACCGGAGAACTTCACCGTGTCCGAAATATCGTGACCGGGACGCCAAAGAAATTATTATGGAGGGCGAGCGTGATTGATAAGGCCCCGCTAAAGCAAGGTACCGGCGCGGTGCTCCGCGTGGCTGACAAACTCAGCGCATTTGATCGTGCCCGTGTGGATGCTATAAAGAATCGCCTTACAAATCCGCGTAAAAAGGAATCTCTTCCTCATCAAGATGCTTTTTTTCTTTGAGCGTGAAACTTATAGTCGCCGCGATAAGTAACATGACGGCGGCCAGTAAATACGCCCCATCATAACGCCCTGTGTGATCCACCACCCATCCCGCCATAAGAGGTCCGAAGATGCCCGCCAAACCCCAGGCCATGTAGAGTAGGCCAAAGTTAGCGCCAAAGTGCTTTAGTCCATAGTAATCCGCCGTAATCGCGGGAAAAGCAGAAGACGATGCCCCGTAATTCAACCCCGCAATCACGACGCCAAAAAGAAGCGCGGGGATCGAGCGGTAAGAAAAGAAAAGGGCAAGATTGATCGCCTGCGAAATAAAGACAATACGCATGAGGAACAAGCGTCCGATTCTGTCCGAGAGGGCCCCTCCCAAAATCCGCCCCAGCGCATTACACACGGCAATGAGCAAAATAAGTAGGTACCCGCTCTCCCATCCGGCCTGCAAATGCGCGATACTCGTCAGATGCCCGATGATCATGAGACCTGAGGCAGAGGCAAAAGCAAACATGATGAAGAGTTTATAGAAGCTTGGGGTCCTAAGCATCTTCTTGAAATGAAGATCGTGACAAGAAGACGCTTCTGTCTCTTCAGTCCTCTGTATCTCCTCCGGCGG
>DIRK01000028.1:3456-5973 GCA_002427535.1 Mageeibacillus sp. UBA5438
CGAATAATCGGTGTGTACAGCACCGAAGCCACTGCAATACTTGCGATCACAAGCCCCGTGATCACGCCTTTTTTTTCTAAGGGAAACCACTTCACAGCGGCCGGTGTCGTCGCCATGTTATTGATCCCCACACCGGTACCGGCCACAAGGCCAAACGATAAGACCACCATCGGCACCGTGTGAGAAAAACCCACAAGCATCAGGCCCGCACCCAAAAGCAGCGTGCCCACACTCAGCATCACGCGGGGGCCTTTATGGTCGTGGATGAGTCCCCCAACAAACATGGTGACCGAAGAGACGACGATGGCAGCGGTATAAGGGAGGGTGGCCTCTGTCGCGCTCCATCCGTAGAGCGCGACAAACTGATCACTGACAACACTCCAGGCATATAAGATGCCCGACAGGAGCTGGATGCCCACACAGGCTAAAAGGACCATCCTCTGCTTGGATCTTTTCACGCGTCCTCCCTGTCGTTCAAATCACGGGAAGCGCTTTTAGCGCTTCGTCAATTTCCTTCTCCGGACATTCTATATCTTTTAGCTTGCCTGAGAGAAATTGTTCGTAAGCGACCATGTCCACATGGCCGTGCCCACTCAAATTGAACAGAATTGTTTTTGCTTCATTATTTTCCTTGCAGCGCATCGCTTCCCGAATGGTTGCGGCGATTGCGTGGTTTGCCTCCGGTGCGCTGATCGTCCCCTCCGTTCGGGCAAAAAGGATACCGGCCTCAAAGGCCTCCCTTTGCGCGATGGCGGTGGCTTCAATCAGGTCCAAAGTCTTCAAATGCCCCACAATCGGCGCCATCCCGTGGTAGCGCAAACCTCCGGAATGAGAAGGAGGCGGCATGAAACGGTGCCCTAAGGTGAACATCTTTAAAATCGGGGTCAGCCCCGCGACATCACCGTAATCGTACGCGTAAAGCCCCTTGGTTAAAGTTGGACAGCTTGACGATTCGACCCCGATAATGCGCAGATCAGCGCGCTCACCTTTGATCTTATCTCGCACAAAAGGAATCACAAGGCCGCCGAAATTGGAGCCGCCCCCCACACAGCCGATAAGGATATCCGGTTCAAAGCCCGTCATCGCCATCTGGGCCATGGCCTCTTGCCCGATGATCGTCTGGTGGAGCAGCACATGGTTCAAAACACTGCCCAGCGTATAGCGCGTGTCGTCACGCAAAAGTGCGTCCTCAACGGCCTCACTTATCGCGAGACCCAAACTGCCCGGCGAGGCCGGATCTTGCTTGAGCGCCTCTTTACCCGCCAGGGTCTCTTGGCTGGGGCTTGGAATACACCGAGCCCCCCAGGTCTCCATCATGTAGCGGCGATACGGTTTATGGTAGAAGCTTGACGCCACCATATACACCATGCACTCGAGATCAAACATGGCACAGGCGATCGCAAGCGAGCTCCCCCACTGCCCCGCGCCCGTCTCCGTGGTGAGTCTTCGAATTCCTTCTTCTTTGTTGTAATACGCTTGGGCAATGGCCGTATTCATTTTATGGCTGCCCGCAGGAGAACTGCCTTCATATTTATAGAAAATCCGCGCCGGCGTACCAAGCGCCTTTTCTAAACGAAACGCGCGATGCAACGTGGTCGGGCGCCAAATCTTCAAGATGTCCAGGACTTCTTTTGGAATCTCGATATGGCGCTCTTGGCTGAACTCCTGTTCAATAAGCGCTTTGGGAAAAAGCGGCGCCAAGTCGCCCGGCGTCATTGGTTTTTTTGTCTGTGGATGCAGCACTTCCGGGAGAGGCACGGGGAGATCCGGCAGAATATTGATCCAGGAAGTCGGCAGATCGCGTTGGTCAAGCGAAAAGATCGCTTGTTGAGAAAATTCATTCATTTTTTAGCTCCTAGCAAAACAGATGGCTTCTTGTGTCCAACAAAAGGTTAATCAATGGCCCCGCTGGGCCATGTCAGGAAATATTGATTCAATAAACTATTCCTTTCATCACCTTTGTTCGATCACACTCCTTCGTTTGCTTTCAGAGCATGACATTTTGCCCATGCTAAAAGAATAAACCTATGCTGTCAACACATGGGACGCATAAGGTTTCCGGGCTTGCCAAATTTTAATTTTTTGTTGAATGTATTTGCATGTTTATGCGCTTGTTCTCTCCATTTTGTACACTTGACAGTTTGTTCCAAAGCGGTAAACTGTGAAACAATAGCGTTGACGGAGACAAAGTAGATTGCGATCTGTCCATTAAGAAAGTTCCCGGTTGCTGCGAGGGGCATGGACACGCGAATCGAAGATACACTCCTAAGCTGCCCGAAGAAAGGTCCAAAAGACCGATTAGACCGGTGCCGGGTTCTCCCGTAACAGAGATCGGGTATTGATGGATACCCCAAGAGGCCGATGACCGTGAGGGATCGGTGAACAGAGGTGGTAACACGGGATTTCTCGTCCTCTGGCAAATGCATCTTTGCCGGGGACGTTTTTTTATTCTCCGGCGAAAAAGAAAGGTCGGAGAAAAATGAAAAGAACAAAATGGATTGCCATCGCAATCATCGC
>DIRK01000035.1:0-39351 GCA_002427535.1 Mageeibacillus sp. UBA5438
ACAGGCAGATCAACTCCTGTCAACTGCTGTTTCAAATGTTTTCAAACGAGTTTTTGCGCACCTTAAATCGATCGAAATGCTTATGTGATCGCTGTTTAAAGGATTCAATCCGCAAAACTTGAGCAACACTTACTTCATCCGACCGGGGAGTTTTATGCTCACTATGCATTCACTCCCCTGCCGGGTGTTCATTATAGCAAGAAAGGGCTCAATTAATCAAATTCCGGCTCATCCTCAATATCTAAATCGGGACGCTTTTTCGCCCACATGCGCACCTTATGCTTTTGCAATTTTTGCAGCAGCGCCACCATGCCCACCATGGCAAGCGCCACGACGACTAAACCGAGAATGTAAAGAAAAGTATCCATAGGCCTTATTTAATCAGCGCCTCCATTTCATCCAGCGAACGCTCAAAGGCGTCAAGCGCCTTGACGATTGTTTCTGCCTTCGTCATGTCCACGCCCGCCTTCTTCAACACATCGATCGGCCAGTCAGAAGAACCCGACGCTAAGAAGCCAAGATAGCGGTCCACCGCCGGCTGGCCTTCATTCAAGATCGCTTCTGCGAAAGCGGTGGCCGCAGAAAAGCCCGTCGCGTACTGGAACACATAGAAGTTGTAGTAGAAGTGCGGGATGCGCGCCCATTCGTTGGCAATATCGGGATCGAAGGTCAAAGCCTCGCCGTAATACTTCCTATTCAGTTCACCATAGCGTTCACTCAGGTAATCCGCCGTCAAAGCTGTACCCGCTTCATCCGCCTGATGGATCAGGTGCTCAAATTCCGCAAACTGAGTCTGACGGAACACCGTCCCTTTAAAGCCGTCGAGGTAGTGATTCACCACCGCGGCCTTCATCTTGTCATCGGTCGCCGTCTTCAAAAGATAATCCGTCAAAAGAATCTCGTTGCATGTCGAAGCAATTTCCGCTAAGAAAATACAATAGTCTCCGTACTGGAACGGCTGCGACTTGCGTGTGAAGTACGAGTGCAGGCTGTGACCCAACTCGTGCGCCAGGGTGTAGAGGTTATCTAAAGTGCCCTGCCAGCTGATCAGGATGAAGGGATTCGTGTTATACGCCCCTCCGGAGTATGCGCCGGAGCGTTTCCCAACGTTCACGGCCCAGTCAATCCAGCGCTCGTCAAAAGCGCGCTTCAGGGTCGCGATATACTCTTCGCCCAAGGGGGCCAGGGCTTTAAACAATATCTCCTTTGCCTCCTCGAAGCTGTAATGAGGATCGACATCCTCCACCAACGAGACATACATGTCATAAGAGTGAAGCTCTTCGAGCCCCAGGATCTGTTTGCTCATCGCCACATAGCGATGAAGGAGCGGCAGGCGCTCATTCACGGCCTCTAAAAGGCTGTCATACACCGATTCGGGGATGGCGTTTCTAAACAACGAGGCCTCCCGGCCTGATTTGAATCCCCGGATATCCTTATTGAAGGTATTGAACCGGATCGCATTTGCCAATGTCGTCGCGCAGGTATTCCTAAATTGGCCAAAGCTCTTGTACATGCTAGCGAACGCTTCGCGGCGCACACGTGGATCGCGGCTTTCAAGGTACAAGCTGTAATGGGCGTGCGACATGGGGACCGTCTCTCCCTTTTCGTTCACAATGGAATCAAAGCTCATATCCGCATTCGACAAGATGCTGTAGATCTCCTCCGGGCTTGAAAGGATTTGGCTGGCCCTCCCTAATAGTGTCTCTTCTTCGGGGGACAGTTGGTATTCTTTTTCACGCAAAATATTGTCAAAAAAGTGACGGTACTCAGACAGCTCCGCCTTTTCTTCGATGAATCGATCGAGCGTCTCCTCGGGAACATTGGCCAACTCCGGTTCAAACCAGGCATCCGCGCCCATCACCTGTGCCATGAGGGCCCCAAAACGACCCTTCATCGCAATGAAAGTCGTATCGGCCGTGTCCTCATCGCTTCGATGCATGGCATAGATGCCGACCCGCATGAGGCCATCGATGATATCCTCACGGTTTTTAATCGCCTGGTAAAGCGTATCCGCCGATTCAGAAAGCCGTCCTCGGTAGGCCACCACTTCGCCCAGTCGCGTTGAAAGTTCTGAAAACGCCTGCTCCCAGGCATCAAGATCAGGGAAAACACTGGCCATATCCCAAGTCTGCTCTTTTGGGATCTCTACACGTTTCATTTGTTTGGTTGTCATTTTCGTATCGTTTTTCTCACTCATCTTGTACACCTTCAAAACCTTCCTCTTCATCTTCTTCCGTGACAAGCGGTTCGTCATCCGGATCAATGGGAACTTCCATCCCGTTGATCGTTTCGTGTTCTTCATCTTCTTCAGCCGTGACAATCGACATGTCTACGACGAGTCCTTCGCGGCTGCGCATCAGGGTCACCCCCGAGGTATTGCGTCCCAACACAGGAATTTCACTGGCTCTGAAGCGAATGATAATACCCAGGTCGTTGATCAGGAGCACATCGTCCTCGTCATTGACTTGCGCAACCCCGACAAGTTTTCCCGTCCTCTTCGTAGTCCTGTAGGTAATCAGCCCCTTGCCCGCCCGGTTCTGCACGCGGTAGTCCGACAGGCGCGAGCGCTTGCCGAAGCCATGCTCTGTGACCACCAGGAGCGTATCCTCAGAATCGGTCGCGATCATGCCGATCACAGAATCCTCTTTACCAAGGTTAATCCCCCGGACACCCATTGTGTTGCGGCCCGTCGAACGAATCGACGCTTCGGGGAAACGTATGGACATGCCCTTTCGGGTCACCAAAATAATGTCGTGGTCGTCATCCGAAAGGCGGACATTCACCAAGCGGTCGTCCTCTTTGAGATTAATCGCGATGAGCCCGCGTTTATGAATATTGGAATAATCTAAAAGCGCTGTCTTTTTAACCATGCCGCTTTCGGTCGCCGTCACAAGATAACCGCCCTGATCGAAGGAATCAATCTTGATCAGGGTGCGCACTTTCTCGCCCGGCTCAAGGTGCAAAAGGTTGACAATCGCCATCCCCCTCGCCATGCGGCCTGACTCAGGGATCTGGTAGCCCTTTAATCGATAGCATTTGCCATAGTCTGTAAAGAACAACAAAATCTGGTGTGTTGAAGTGATCATGATCGTGTCAACAAAATCATCCTCACGCGTCTGCATGGCGGTAATACCGCGCCCTCCGCGGTGCTGTGCGCTGTATACATCCACCGGCATGCGCTTGATGTAACCGGCGTGCGTCATCGCCACGACGACCTGTTCTTCTTCAATCAGATCTTCATCGTCGATCTCAAACTCACCCGCGGGCATGATCTCCGTACGGCGGTCATCCCCGTACCGTAACGCGATCTGCTGCAGCTCCTCTTTCATCACGGCATTTAACAGTTCGCGATCGCCTAAGGTGCGTCGGAAGCCCGCGATTTTCCCTGTCAGGTCCTCATGCTCGGCCATGAGTTTTTCGCGCTCAAGGCCCGAAAGGCGTCCCAGTCTCATGTCCACGACATGTTGCGACTGTTTTTCAGATAAGCCGAAGCGCTCGCACAGGCTTCTTTTCGCCTCATCTTCATCTTTTGATCCCCGAATGATCCGAATGACCTCATCGATGTGATCGATCGCAAGTTGCAACCCCTCCACCAAATGGAGCCTTGCCTCCGCCTTATCCAGGTCAAACTGAATGCGCCGCGTGATGACCTCGCGCTGATGCTCGATGTAATGCCCCAGGATCTCACGCAAGGTCAGTTGTTGTGGGACGTATTTGCCCTCGTCGGGCACAAGCGCCAGCATATTGGCGCCAAAAGTATCTTGCAGCTGTGTATGACGGTACAGTTGGTTTAAGGCCACCATCGGCGTCGCGTCACGCCTTAACTCCACCACGATACGGATGGCGTCGTGGCGGTCTGACTCATCGCGGACATCCGAAATACCCTCAATCCGTTTGTCCTTCACTAGGTCGGCGATGCGTTCGATCAGCCTCGCTTTATTCACCATATAAGGTAAAGAGCGAATCACAATGCGAAAGCGGTTGTTGGACATCTCTTCAATGTCGGCATGCCCTCGCACCACGATGCGGCCGCGCCCGCGGCGATACGCCGCCCTGGGGCCCGAAAGCCCCATAATCTGTCCGCCTGTCGGGAAATCGGGGGCCGGAATAAACTCCATCAAATCATCGGTCGTCGCATCCGGGTTATCGATCAGATGAATCGTGCCCTCCACCACTTCTCTTAGGTTGTGGGGCGGAATATTGGTCACCATGCCAACGGCAATCCCCGTCGAGCCCGATACCAACAGATTGGGGAAACCTGCCGGCAACACAATCGGCTCTTCAAAGCGTTCATCGTAGTTCAGCTTGAAGTCGACGGTGTCCTTATTCAGGTCACTCATCATCTCGCCGCCCAACCTTGTCAGGCGGGCCTCCGTATAACGGTAGGCCGCGGGCGGGTCACCGTCACGCGAACCGAAGTTGCCGTGACCGTCCACCAAGGGGTGCCGCATCGAGAAGTCCTGCGCCATGCGCACGAGCGCGTCGTACACACTCTGGTCACCGTGCGGGTGAAAACGCCCCAACACGTCACCGATGGTTGTCGCGCTCTTTCTATGCGGCTTATCCCAGGTGAATCCTTGGGTGAACATGGAATACAGGATTCTTCGGTGCACCGGTTTTAAGCCGTCGCGCACATCGGGCAGCGCCCGATCAGAAATAACGCTCATCGCGTAGTCGATGAACGATTTTTTCATCTCCTCGTCGAGTTCGACGGGAATGACAAGATTGTCTGGATTTTGAAACGCTTCGTCTACGGCCGCTTCACGTAAATCATAGTGGTTCTTCTTAATTGGCTCAGACGCCATAGTTCCCTCCCTGCCGGCCTTATTATTTCGATCGGAAAAGTAAAAATTAAATAGAAATCGTCTGTACTAATTCTATCACAAACAGTTGATTTTCGCCCCGAAAAAAGACCCTCGGGGCGCCTCACACCTTCATCAAAACAACTGAATTTAAAGCGGAGATTGGCTTATTGTCGCCATCCTTCTCGGGAAACGTCGCGGGGAGGCGGTACGCTTTTTGATCATCACAAGCGAACGGGGGGCATCCATTCCCAAAAGTTCATAACGGATCGTTTTTTCATGCACAGCACCCAAAAGCGAAATCGCTCTTACCGCGCTTTTGACCTCGTCATCCTGACCCTTCATCGCGATAAAAGAACCGCCCTTTTTCACCAAAGGCAGGCACAGTTCAGAGAGCTCCGGCAAAGCACTCACGGCCCGTGCGATCACCTGATCAAACCGCTCACGATACAGGGGGTTGCGCCCCAGCTCTTCGGCCCTCCCCTGCAATGCCGAAACGCCATGAAGATCAAGCAAACGGATTGTATCTTGAAGAAAAACAACCTTCTTTCCTGTCGCGTCTAACAGCGTCACCTCAAGATCGGGACGGATTATTTTGAGTGCCAATCCCGGGAAACCCGCCCCTGTCCCTACATCGAGAAGGGAGCTACCCTTTTTAAAAAGCGATGCCGCATGCCAGCTGTCCTCCAAATGACGGATGGCAATGGCTTCATCCTCAATAATGGAGGTCAGGTTAAACTTTTGATTCTCTTCTTTCAGATGCTCGACATAGCGATCGACCTGAAAGATCTGTTCTTCTAAAAGCGTGATTCCCGCGCGGCAGGCTGCCTCTTCAATCAGACTGTGATTCACGTTGTGCCCCCATCCCCCTATGCTGCTCAAGAAAGACGAGCAACACTTGAATATCGGCCGGGGAAACACCGGAGATACGGCTTGCCTGACCGACCGAGCCCGGCCGGCGCTCTTCCAATTTTTGTTGCGCTTCAAGGCGAAGTCCGCGAATAGTCTCGTAACGGATATCCTGGGGGAGCCTTCGATGCTCTAACTTACGAAAGCGCTCGACACGATCGCGCTCCATCTTGATATAGCCCTCATAGCGGATTTCAATCTCGACCGAGTCTTTGACCGAAAGCGGTAAGCTGGGACGATCCGGGTCAAGGGGCGCTAACATGTCATAGCTCAGTTCAGGGCGTTTTAGAAGGTCGTACATTTTGGCAGTCCGCTTCAGCGGCGTGCTACCCGCGTCCTCAAGGATTTGATCCGATAGCGTGGTTTTCTTGACGGCTGTATCGCTTAATCTTTTCTTCTCAGCTTCAATAGCGTCTTGTTTTTCCAAAAAACGTTGCCATCGATCCTCTGAAAGAAGCCCGATCGCATGCCCTATGGGTGACAGCCTCTGGTCCGCGTTGTCCTGGCGCAAGATAAGGCGATATTCTGCCCTCGAGGTCATAAGGCGGTAGGGTTCATTGGTCCCCTTGGTCACCAAATCATCAATCAGGACACCGATATAGCCTTCGGAGCGGTCAATGATGAGGGGTTCTTGTGACCGCCTGAGTCTCACGGCGTTAATGCCCGCCATAAGGCCTTGGGCCGCCGCCTCCTCATAGCCCGAGGAACCATTGATTTGTCCCGCGAGAAACAAACCGCGGATACCCTTGACCTCCAGCCAAAGCTCCAGGATGGTCGGATCAACGCACAGATATTCAATGGCGTAGGCCGGTCGCATCATTTCGGCCTTTTCCATCCCCGGCACTGTTTTTAACATCGCGTACTGGATTTCCTCCGGCATGGACGTCGATAAGCCGGACGCGTACATCTCCTCTGTATCTAAGCCGGTCGGTTCCAAAAACACGTGGTGTCTCGGGTGATCGGGAAATTTCACAATTTTATCTTCGATGGAAGGACAATAGCGGGGGCCCACGCCCTCGATGACGCCCGAATAAAGCGGTGATCGATCCATATTATCCGACAAGAGTTTCTGAGTCTCATCGGAAGTCCAAGTGATATAGCAAGGCAGATCCGCTCGGGAACGCCAGTCGGGATCATCTTCGTGATCAAAGGAGAAGGGTTTAGGGACCCGATCCCCTTCTTGTAACTCCATTACCTCAAGATCGACGCTGCGCCTGTGAAAACGGCCGGGAGTCCCCGTCTTGAAGCGACGCGTGGGAAGTCCCAGCGCCGTTAAGGCTTCACCTAAACCAACGGCGGGGCTCAATTGATCGGGACCGGAACTTCGCAAGGCATCGCCGATAATGACGCGCCCGTCCAAGAATGTTCCGGGGCATAAGATGACATCCTTTGCCTTGTAAAGAGAACCGATGGCTGAGATGACGCCTTCCACTTTCCGGTCATCGCCTTCACCCTCCACCAACAATCCCGTGATCTCCTGTTGGATCAACATGAGATTCGGCTCTTCTTCTAAGATCTGCTTCATGCCCCGCTGGTAGCCCGTGCGGTCCATTTGAGCTCTGGGCGACATCACCGCGGGGCCCTTTGTGGCGTTCAGCATCCTGAACTGAATCATATGCTGGTCGGCCAGACGTCCCATCTCACCACCCAAGGCATCGATTTCGCGCACCATCTGCCCTTTCGCCGTACCCCCGATATTGGGATTGCAGGGTAAATTGGCCAAGCTGTCAAGCGTCATGGTAAATAACAGCACGCGGCTACCAAGCCGCGCGGCAGCTAACGCCGCCTCACAGCCCGCGTGGCCGGCCCCCACCACGATCACATCGGCTTCGCCGGCGATAAAGGCATTTGGTTTTTTCATTTCTTCGGTGAATGAGCTCAAAAATATCCTCTATTTCCCAATGCAAAAGCGGTTAAAGATTTCTTCGATCAAAGTCTCTGACACGTCGTCACCCGTGATGGCGGTCAACTCTGTCAGCGCTTCTTTTAATGTGATCGCCACCAGATCAAAGGACAAGCGCTCTTTAAGATCCGTAATCGTCTTGTTCACAAGCGACACCGCACGCTCGATCGCCGCCTTATGGCGGGCATGCGTCAAAATTTCGTGGCTTTTGGTGTCTTCGACTAAGGCCGTATCCGCTTCCAAATCGCCCTGCCGGATAAACGAAATCAAGGTCTTCTTGAGTCGATCGAGGTCCTCTTCTTGTTTTTGAGACCATGTCAGATAAGGGAGGTGCGGGAAACGCTCTTCTTGGTAGATGAGCGGGTCTTCGTGCTTTTTCAATTCAGAGCGCAGATCATCTTTTCCCAGGACGAGTAAAAGCGATTTCCCTTCCAGCGCTAAAAGATCAATCCGCTTTTCCTCCACCGCGCGTGCCTCGACCGGCAGCAAGGGGGGTGACAGCACCCATAAGATGAGATCCGCTTCTTCAAGTGCTGTTTCTGCACGTAGAATGCCTTCTTGTTCAATGGGATCGTGACTCTCATGCGCAAGCCCGGCGGTATCTGTCAAATGGATGAGATAGCCATCAAGGACAAGATCAATTTCGATCGTATCCCGGGTGGTCCCCGCGATGGGGCTGACAATCGCCCGATCGCGCCCCGCCAAAGCGTTCAGGATGGAGGACTTACCGACATTAGGACTGCCGGCGATGACAACATGCAATCCTTCGCGGATCACGCGCCCGCTCACAAAGCTGTCAAGGAGTTTTTGGAGGTCCGTTTTTGCCTCTTCTAGTTCTTGAATCAGGGTCTCGCGATCTTTCGGGCGCTCTTCTTCCTCGTCCCAGTCAAGCAACATTTCAAGATGCGCCATGGCACCGTATAGTTGGTCTACGCGACGTCTGACGGTACGTGAAATACCTCCCTGAAGTTGTCTGAAAGCGACTTCTGCCTGTTTTTCCGCCTGAGCACCGATCAGGTCCATCACGGCTTCGGCTCGTGATAAATCCATTTTGCCGTTGATAAAAGCACGGCGCGAGAACTCCCCGGGGCCCGCGGATCGCGCCCCTGCTCGCAAAGCGCTTTCCATGACGGCCTGGCGGACCGCCGGGCCTCCGTGGCAGGACACCTCGTACACATCTTCACCGGTGTACGAATGGGGTGCCTTGAAACAGGCTAAGATAACTTCATCGATGCCATCCCAGATACCGGGCGCCATCGTGTAGCCTTCCATTCTGGAGGGTATTGGGAAATGTGAGCCGTAGGGTTTAAAAAGGCGATCGCATATCGCGCCCGCTTGAGGGCCTGATATGCGAAACACCGCCAAGCCGCTCTCGCCCGGCGGTGTTGAAAAAGCCGCGATCGTGTCAATGTCAAGTGGGTTCATGGGTCGATCATCCGATAATCTCCAGCCCGGCCGTCGGTGAAATCACGACGTAGCGGCGGGGTTCTGTCCCCTCGCTGTAGGTGGTAATGCCTTCCGTTTCCCGAAGGCTTAGGTGAACAATACGGCGTTCTGCAGGTGACATGGGTTTCAATCTTGATTCACGACCCGTGTCGAGTACGCGTTCGGCTGTTTTTTTGGCCTGCTGTCGGAGGCGCTGTTCCCGGCGGCTTCTATAACCTGCCACGTCCACCACCACACGCAAATGATCGTCTACCCAGCGGTTTGCGACTATATTGGTCAAGTATTGAATCGCCTCAAGTGTCTCTCCATGACGGCCGATGGCCACACCGCAGTCACTTCCGAGCACGTCGATGTGCAAACTCTCATCTTCTCCCATGTAGGATTCAATTCTTCCGTGAATGCCGATACCGGAAAAAATCGCTTCGATGTAGTCCAAAGCGGCGTTTTCGGCGGGGACAAATCCGCGATCATCGAGGGCGACCTTCCAACCCGACTCATCTTCTTCGGCGACTGTTTTTCTTTTGAGTTCTGACGCTTTTTCGCTCACCTGGACCTTGTTATCGTCGACGCTGACGCGGACACGCGCCGGTCTGCGGCCAAAGCCGAGCAGACCGCCCGTCTCGCCCTCATCCAACACTTCAATCAGCGCCAAGTCTTCCTTGACCCCTAATTCTTCCAGTGCTTCCTGGATTGCTTGTTCGACGGTTTTGCCCGTCGTCTCTATGGTGCGTTCCATGCAGGTAGCCTCCTAAGGCACGAACCTCGCCAATATGGTACGAGGTTATCTTAGCGCGCGGCGATGCCGCGCGGTGGTTATACTCAGTCGATTTTATTGCCCTTTATTTTTGAGATAAAGGCACTCCATCCGCTTTTCTTTTCCTGATCTTCTGAAAGTTTCCCGGAGCGTGAACGATCGTAGACGGCCTGTTCTTCCGCGTAGGCAAACCGCAAGGGTTTCACGTAGTATTTGTATCCCAGCCATGACTGGATGATGTACAACACGTTCTGGAACAGCCAGTAAAGACACATGGCGGACGGCATGCTGAACATGGTAAATAACATGATAAGCGGCATCACAAGGTTCATGCTCTTCATCATGCCGGCTGTCGGGTCAGGATTTTGGCCACGTTTGGCCGGGTTGGCCTTTTCGCGCTGTTTTTCTTCTTTTGTTTTCTCAGGCTTGGCCGTGCTGGCGCGCATGATCCTCATTTGGAAAAAGTAGGTCAGCATCGTAACAAGAATGAGCCCGACAAGCGGAAGCTGTACGCGCCATTCCGATCCGAACCACTGAAGCGGGTTAATCGCCGGTGTCATACCAAGGTCAATGCCCAAGAATTTGGTGTTGATCAATTCGGGAAGACGGATCCAACCGTTGGATACGGATTCCTGCAAGGCAGATCCTGAGTCGCGCAGACCGTTCAGTACGGGGATATCCATGATCGCGACGTTTTTCACCTGCGCTTCGGTCAGAAGTCCCTTGCCTTGGAGCAAATTGGCAATCTTATAAATATTTTGCACATCGACGCCGCTGATAAAACGAAGCGGAGCACGGAAAATATAAATAATGGGCCAGATCACGGCAAGCTGGAGCAGTGAAGGAAGACAACCGGATGTCATTGAAATGCCGTTATCCTTATAGAGTTTTTGCGTCAGCTCCTGCACGCGTGCCTGATCTTTTGGGTAGCGTCGCTTGATCTCATTCACTTCCGACTGCAACGTCTGCTGCCTCAGCGTACCGCGCTGAGACCGAAGTCCCAAAGGCATCAAAACCAGGCGAATGGCGACCGTAAACAAGATAATTACAAGGCCGTAGTTATCCAGCCAACTATACAAAGAACCGAGCAACCAGCCAAAGAGGCTGTAAAGCGGGTCCAAGAGTCCAAGCTGAACCGAAATCAAAGGCGTTATCATATTTCATTCCCTTTCACGGATTGACCGCGTGTGATTACATCGGGGACGGGATCGTAACCGCCCTTGCCAAAAGGCTGGCAGCGCAGCAAGCGCCATAGGGCAAGCCCGCCTCCCTTCATCGCTCCGTGGCGTTGAATCGCCGTTTTGGCGTAGGCGGAGCAAGTCGGCGAAAAACGGCAACAGGCAGGATGTGCGGGTGATAGGTAACGCTGATAAAACGAAATCAAATGAAGCATTCCGGACGCCAGAAAAGACGGTCGATTAGCCGTCCGCATCGCGCTTTCAATCATTCGGTTTTCACTGTCAATCATTTCGCCCGGCTCCTGACCGGATGAGCAGTTGATTCGTTTCACTGATCAGTGATTTCAGCGCCGGTTCTTGATCCGCGCGCCATCTCGCTGTCATGATCAGGTCGTAACCTTTATTCACCTCCGCGGCGCTCAGTCTGAACGCCTCACGAAGAAGCCGTTTTGCTCGATTTCTATGGACCGCTCCCCTGATCACTCGACTGACCGTGAAACCGACGCGCGTCGGGTATTCTACTCCCTTGCCGCGACGCCGGTAGGCATGCAGTCCGATCCGCCTGCCGTTGTGGTTGACCCCCTGGCGGTACACGCGTGAAAAATCGCGATTGCGTTTTAATCTTTCCGCGCACGCCAAGGCGTAAACCCTCAAATTACGACGAGAGTTTCTTGCGGCCCTTCAGGCGGCGCCGTTTCAAGACAGCGCGTCCTGCCGCGGTTGACATTCTTTTTCTGAAACCGTGTTCGCGAGCGCGCTGCTTGCGTTTCGGCTGATAGGTACGTTTCATCGTAACCCCCCAAACTAGTGCTTTATCTTAACGTTTAAAAAAACGTTCAACAATCCAATCCGGTTAAATGCCATCAATAGGCATAACGCTCGAATTATACAAAATGAACGGGCCTTTCGTCAATACGAGTCAAGAAGCTAAGCGGTCGTCTTTTCGGCAGCTTCGATTACATGTTGCATCAGGACGGTCGTGGTCACTGATCCGACTCCGCGGGGGACCGGCGTAATGTTGGCCACAATCGGCTCGACCTCGTCGAATGCCACATCCCCTGAAAGACGCCCGTCTTCTGTGACATTAATACCGACGTCAATAATGGTCTGTCCTTCGGCCACCATCGGTGCCGTCACCATTTCCGCTTTGCCGGCGCAGGCGATGATAATATCGCTTTCGCGCGTGATGGATTCCAAATCCACGGTGCGTGTATGACAAATGGTCACCGTCGCGTGCTCTTGTAAGAGCATCATCGCGACCGGCCGCCCGATGACAAGACTCCTTCCGATGACCGTCGCGCGAGCGCCTTTCACCGGAATCCCGTAATGATTCAAAACCGCCATCGACGCTTTGGCGGTACAGGGGGCAAAGCCTTTGCCGCTCCCCATAAACACACCGGCCATCGAGGCTGAACTGATACCGTCGATATCTTTTTCAGGCACTAATGTATCGCAAATAGTCTGTTCGTCCAAATGGGAAGGAAGAGGCCGGAACATCAGGCAACCATGAATGGCGGGATCCGCGTTAATGCCTTCGATTTCCTGCAAAATTGCTTCCTGGGACACATCCAGGGGGAGCGTGCGCACGCACACTTTGACGCCTACCTTTTCGGCGCGCTTCAATGCGCCCCGCTCATAGGCCAGATCGTCGCCTTCTTCGCCGACGCGAACGATCGCAAGAGTCGGTTCGACCCCGTTTTCGCGCAGACGCGCGGCGCGTTCGATCAGTTCTTCACTCATTTGATCCGCGACATCTTTTCCTAACAAAACATTCGCCATGCCATTTCTCCCTTTTTTATCGATATTCGTCGTTCATTTATTCTAGCATGAAAAAGCGCCAGCCTTCATCTCGTGAAAGGCTGGCGCGCTGAAGGCCCCCATGGACCCTCTTTGTCTATTCTTGTTCTTCTTTTGGCGCTGATTCATCTTCCAATATTTTCTTTTGGATCACAAGATGACCTTGTGCCTTATCAAGGCTGACCACGGCCACCTCACCTTTTTCGACGGTACCGTCAAGCAGCGCCTCTGAGAAGCGGTCCTCCACCTCAGTCTGAATCAGGCGACGGAGCGGTCGGGCCCCGTATTGAGGCTCATAGCCCTTATCCGCAAGCCAGTCTTTGGCTTCATCCGTGACCTCCGTCATGAGCCCGATATCGGCGATGCGCGCTGACAGCTGATTCAACATAATGTCGACGATGCGCCGCATGGTCGGACGGTCAAGCATCCTGAAGAAGATGATCTCATCGACGCGGTTGATGAACTCCGGTGAGAAGCTACGGTGCAGTTCTTCCATCACAAGATCGCGCGCCTCATTATACGACTTGCCGCCATAGATCTCTTCCGACTTGCCATTTTCCCTTTCCTCTTCTTCGTGCTCAAACTTGAAACCGATCCGCCGGCCCTCCGGACCCACCAGCAAACGCGCCCCGATGTTTGAGGTCATGATAATAATCGTGTTTTTAAAGTCCACCGTCCGCCCTTGACCGTCGGTCAAGCGGCCGTCTTCCAAAATCTGGAGCATGGCGTTCAACACATCGGGGTGCGCCTTTTCAATCTCATCGAAAAGGACCACCGAATAAGGGCGCCGTCTGATTTTCTCAGTCAACTGGCCGCCTTCGTCATAACCGACATAGCCGGGCGGCGCTCCAATCAGTTTGGAGACATCGAATTTTTCCATATATTCGGACATGTCGATGCGCACAAGGGCGTTCTCGTTGCCGAACATCGTTTCAGCCAACGCTTTTGCCAACTCCGTCTTTCCGACGCCTGTCGTGCCCAAAAAGATGAAAGAACCCGTCGGTCGCTGGGGGTCTTTTAGTCCCAAACGACCGCGCCGGATGGCCTTTGACACGGCAGTGGTCGCCTCATCCTGGCCAAGCACACGTTTACCCAGCTCATCCTCCAAACGTCGGAGTCGCTCACTGTCATCCTCTGTCAGGCTTCTCACGGGGATACTCGTCCAACTTGAGACGATGTCGGCGATCATGTCGGCTGTGAGCACGGGCCAGTCATCGCGATTGGCGCCGATCTCACAGTCTTCCAAACGACGCAATTGCTGTTCCAATTCATCTTCAGCCGTCTTTAAGTCGGCGGCCTTCTCGAAGGCCTCGTCTTCGACCGCCTTTTCTTTTTCAGCGATGATGCTGTCAAGTTTCTCGCGTAGCTCCCTTAGTTCATCCGAACCGCTTTCAAGGTTAATGCGAAGGCGGGAGGCCGCCTCATCGATCAGATCGATCGCCTTGTCAGGCAGGAAGCGATCCGTGATATAGCGCGTGGACAGCTGGACGGCGGCCTCAATGGCTTCATCCGAGATACGCACGCGGTGGTGGCACTCATAGTGCGGGCGCAGTCCGAACAAGATCTCGATGGAATCGCCTTCCTCCGGTTCATTGACCATAACGGGCTGGAAGCGGCGCTCTAAAGCGGCATCCTTTTCAATGTGCTTGCGGTATTCATCCAGCGTCGTCGCCCCGATCACCTGTACTTCGCCTCTTGCCAACATCGGCTTTAGGATGTTGGAGGCATCCATCGCGCCCTCTGAGGCGCCTGCCCCGATGATCGTGTGAAGCTCGTCGATAAACAAGATCACATTGCCCGATTCAACGGCTTCGTCGATGCCTTTTTTCAGGCGCTCTTCAAATTCACCGCGGTATTTCGAGCCCGCCAACATGCCGCCGAGATCCAAGGAGATCAGGCGCTTACCCCGGAGCAGTTCCGGGACATCGTTTTCGACAATTTTTTGGGCGACCCCTTCCGTGATGGCGGTTTTACCGACCCCGGGCTCGCCGATCAGGACGGGATTATTCTTCGTCCGCCGGCATAAGATCTGTTCAATGCGCCGAATTTCCTCCTCGCGCCCGATGATGGGATCGAAGCGGTCTTCCGCGGCCATGGCCGTCAGATCGCGACTGAATTTGTCAAGGTTGGGCGTGTCAGATTCTTTGGATGTGCGAGACGCCTTTTCGGGGCCGTCTTTTTCTTTATTTGAGTCTTGAACCGAACCCTCCTGCACCGCATCCGACAACAGGCTGTAAAACTGCCTCGGCGCGATCCCGGCTTCTTCCAGGATGCGAACCGCGACGCTGTCGCCTTCTCTTAAAATACCCATTAAGAGATGCTCCGGTTCAATGACGCCGCTTTGGCTGCGCCCCTCCGCTTCGCGGGCGGCAAGGTTAATCACCAGGCGCGTGCGCGGTGTCATCATGCCGATAATCTGGTTGCCGTCAATCTTATCGGATTCCTCGGCCGCCACCTCCACCGGTTGTTTATGGTAAAGCGATGACAGGTGCTTGGCGACCTGGATCGCGTCAAGCCCTGACTTTGTCAAAAGATCACTTGCGATGCCGCCTCGTTCTGCCACAATCCCTGAAAGCAAATGCTCGGTTCCGATATAGCCTGTGCCGTATGAGCGCGCCGTCACCCAGGCTGAACCCAGTGTCTCACCGGCGCGTCTTGAAAATCTGATCATCATGATCGATTACCCCCGTTTAATGTATTTCGTAAGATGGCCGCGCGTCTTATGTCGCGTGCCTGTTTATCGAGTGTTCTTCCTGCTTCCTGCTGCACTGACCCTTCTCCCATATTGTTTAAAAGTCTCTGTATCACCGGGTAATCCGGCGTACCGGCAATATTAAGCTCACGGCCGAGCCGCAAAAGCGACAGCAGTTTATAGGCTTCTTGTGCGCTCATTTTCCCGGCAAACATCAGCTGGCCTTCTGCCCGACCGATTTCATCTTCTAACGCCACCGGATCGTGCTCGTAAAGCGCACGCCGCGCCCTTCTTTCTTCGTCTGCGACATCCAAGACAAGGCGCCCGAATGCTTCCAATATCTGTTCTTCTGTGACCCCCAGGGTCACTTGGTTGGATAGTTGGATCATGTCGGCTTCCGCCGAGCTTCCTTCGCCTTTCGCGCCTCTTAGGGCGTATCCGGTCTTCGACAATTGCTCCGCTATTTTATTCAACACCCCGGTTCGGGCCAGTCCGGGCAGATGCATCATGACAGAGGCTCGCATGCCCGTTCCCGTATTTGTGGGGCAGGCCGTAAGATAACCGTAGCGCTCGCTTTTAGCAAAGGGGAGCCGTTCCTCCATGGCTATTGCACAGGCCTCGGCCGCCATTTTGGTCTCGTCTAAGCGTAAGCCGGATGAAAGCGCAAACAGTCTTAGGTGGTCTTCCTCATTCACTAGGATCCCTGAAGACTCGTCGGGGAACAAAAGCAGGGCTTTCCCCCGGGTGTCGCGGAGCATGGACCGGCTGATCACGCGTCTTTCTGACAGGGCCAGCGATTCAATGTCACCCAATTCATCTAAGTTGACCGTAAGCGCCTTTTCTTGGCGTCGATCGCATAGTTTACCAAAGGCGTCCGCGACTCGAACCTTCACATAGTCGCGTTCTTCAGGCGACAGGCGCCATGGAAAAGGCATGTTCGCGATGTTCCTGGCGTAGCGCACGCGCGTGGAGATGACAACGTCCTGTTCAGGGCCTTCTTCCAAGTACCAGATCATGGGTTTTCGGCCTCGATTTTTCGTATTTCGTCGCGCAGACGAGCCGCTTCTTCATAGGCTTCATTCAGAATCGCGGTCTCTAAATCTGCTTTTAAACGCTCGAGCGGTCCCTGTCTCTGCATAGCTTTCGCTGCGACATGCCGTGTATGGCCCTGTGCGCGAGAAAAGACTGGTAAGAGCAGGTTTTCGAAGGTGTCATAGCAAAGCGCACAACCCAAGAGCCCTGTTTTTCGAAGTTCCGATGCTGTTTCGCCGCAGGAGGGACAGACTAACTCTGTCACCTCTCTTCTTGTTTCGAGCGGGTCCGGATCGTAGCCGAAAAGAGAGGGTCCTGCAAAAAAGGATTCAATAATACTATTCCAATCAGTCGGTTTCATCATGGGAGCTCCTCCATCACGGCCAACAATGTGAGCATGTTGGAAAACAGATCGGCACGTACACGGTCACGCGCGGAGCCTCTGATTGCCCGAAGGCTTTCATCTGACAGGGCCGTTTTCATGAGTTCGCGCGTACTTTGTGAAATCAATTCTGCCCGATAAAGCTGTTCCACCAATACATAGGCGTCGCGCTGGCTTAAAAATTCAGATACCGCATGCACCAGATGCATCATGTGGTCGGCGCTCTCTTTATGCGGCACACGGCGTATGCGTACATAACCCGCGCCGCCGCGCCGGCTTTCCACCAAATAACCTTGGCGGTGGCTAAAGCGCGTCGAAATGACATAGGTAATCTGCGAGGGCGCGACGCGCAATTCGGCCGCAAAGGCATTGCGCGCGATCTCACAGCTGCCGTCCTGCTCTTCAATCAGGGCGAGGATGGTCCGTTCAATTTTATCGGTCAGACTGCTCATTATTTCAATCCGTTTCAAACTTTATCTTTGACTGTCTTTGACTTTCATTTTATGCTTTTAAGCACTTTCTGTCAACTAAAAACCCCGGTCGCGGTGACCGGGGTTTTGTGATTAACTTACCTCTGCCGGAGCGTCGGGATCATCGGGGATATCAAACAAGTCAAGGATTGGATTGTCCTCTTCTCCCAACTCCCCTTCCTCGTCTAAAGTTTCCATACTAAAGGAACAGCGGTCGCGGAAGGAGTCAGGGTCATAGCCTTGCTGGCGCATGAAGTCCTCATAGCCTTCTTGTGTATCCTGCGTAAAGCCAAGCTCGAGCGCGCCTCTTTCAAATTCGGTGCGCTGGATCCTGTCATCTGCGGTGGCATTCAGGGTCGCCATATTGGCCGGCACCACCGGGATCGCACTGATATTTCGGTAGCGCGGTAGCCCTGTGCCCGCCGGGATCAGTTTCCCGATGATGACGTTTTCTTTCAAGCCTTCAAGCGTATCGATCTTGCCCTTCACCGCCGCGTCTGTTAACACACGCGTCGTCTCCTGGAAGGAGGCGGCTGACAAGAAGGATTCGGTCGCAAGCGAAGCCTTTGTGATACCGAGCAACACTTGCTTACCCGTCGCGGGCGTCAGTTGATGTTCTGCCGCCTCGGCGTTAGCTATTCTGAACTCCGCCATGTCGACAATGCTGCCTGTGAGGAGCTGGGTATCGCCCGGATCATCGATCTTATACTTGCGAAGCATTTGCCGCACAATAATTTCGATGTGCTTGTCGTTGATCTCAACGCCGTTGTTCTTATAGACTTTCAAAACTTCAGCGATGATGTACTTTTGAACCCCTTGTGGACCCTTGATCTTCATGATGTCATGCGGGTTGACCGAGCCATCGGTAATCAGGTCCCCTTCTTCGACCACATCGCCTGTGTCGACGATGAGCGGGGTTGAAATCGGAACACTGTACTGTTTGCTCTTGCCGTCTTCGGCTGTGACGGTCACCTCACGGCGTCGCTTATCGTTTTCGCTGACGCTGATCGTACCGGAAATCTCCGTGATCACGGCCTGGCCCTTAGGCTTTCTGGCCTCAAACAATTCCTCAACACGCGGCAGACCCTGGGTGATGTCATCTCCTGAGGCAATGCCGCCCGTGTGGAAGGTTCTCATCGTGAGCTGCGTACCGGGTTCACCGATCGACTGCGCCGCCATGATGCCCACGGCTTCGCCGACGACCGTCGGACCGCCGGTGGCAAGGTTTCTGCCGTAGCACTTCGCGCAGACACCCTTGTCGCTTTCACAAGTCAGGTTGCTGCGGATCGGAATACGCATCATGCCGAGGTCTTCAATCTGTTGCGCGATGGCGTTGCTGATCATCTCATTTTTTTCGACCAGGACTTCACCCGTCTCAGGATGAATGATCGCTCGCGCCGCGTAACGCCCTTCAATTCGATTGGCAAGGCGCTCAACCACACGCTTGGTTTTACCGCCGACCACGACCGGTGACACCTCAATGTGTTGGTCTGTTCCGCAGTCTTCACTGCGAATGATGACATCCTGTGAGATATCGACCAGGCGGCGTGTCAGGTAACCTGAGTCAGCCGTTTTCAAAGCCGTATCGGACAAAGACTTGCGCGCGCCGTGCGAGGAGATAAAGAACTCAAGCACGTTCATGCCTTCACGCAAGTTCGATTTAATGGGAATCTCGATCGTGCGCCCGGAGGTGTCGGTCATGTTACCGCGCATCCCCGCCAGCTGCTTAATCTGATCGATATTGCCTCGGGCACCGGACTGCGACATCATGTAAATCGGGTTGTAGATGCCGAGTTTCTCCTTCAGGGCTTCGGTGATTTCATCGGTCGTCGAACGCCAGATTCCGACCACTGTTCTATAGCGCCCATCTTCATTCAATAGACCGCGCTGGTATTGCTGGTTGATCCGCTCAACGCGTTCTTCCGCCGCTTGGATCAGATTTTCTTTGACGTCCGGGACAATCATGTCGAAAATTCCGATCGAAATGCCGCTGATCGTCGCGTAATGGTAGCCGAGCGCCTTTATTTCATCCAAGACGGCCGCTGTTTTTGTAATCCCGCAGGAGTGAATGGAGCGTTCAATAATTTTCGCCAATTCGCGTTTTCCGACGGTGAAATCGCATTCAAGCGCGATCTCACTTTCGTTGTCGCCACGACGTTCCACAAACCCTAGGTTTTGCGGGATGATGTCATTGAAGATGAAGCGACCCAAGGTCGATTCAACGATGCCGCGATAGGTTTCGCCGTCACGCTCGACCACGCGCCGCACGCGGATCGTCTGTCCCAGCGTAATCTGTTTTGCGTCGTAGGCCATCATCGCTTCGTCGATGCTCGAGAAGGCACGCGGTGGCGCGTCTTCGGACATTTCCGGGTTAGGTTTTTCAATCGTCAGATAGTAACATCCGAGGATAATATCGTGCGTGGGCACCGTCACCGGTTTGCCGTCCTGAGGTTTCAACAGGTTATTCGATGAAAGCATCAGGAAGCGGGCCTCTGCCTGCGCCTCAGCTGAAAGCGGCACGTGGACAGGCATCTGGTCGCCGTCAAAGTCCGCGTTAAACGCCGTACAGACAAGCGGGTGAAGCTGGATCGCGCGGCCCTCGACCAGTACAGGTTCAAATGCTTGGATGCCGAGTCTGTGAAGGGTCGGCGCGCGGTTCAAAAGCACCGGATGGTCCTTGATAACTTCGTCGAGCATATCCCAGACAAGGTCGCCGCCGCGTTCCACTTGACGGCGTGCGGATTTGATGTTCTGTGCGTAACCGTGACGCATGATTTCACGCATCACGAAGGGCTTGAACAGTTCTAGGGCCATTTCTTTGGGCAAACCGCACTGGTGCAGTTTCAGTTCAGGACCGACCACAATAACAGAACGGCCTGAGTAGTCAACACGCTTGCCCAAGAGGTTCTGCCGAAAACGTCCCTGCTTGCCCTTCAAAAGGTCAGACAGTGATTTCAACGGCCGGTTGCCGGCGCCCGTGACGGGGCGACCGCGGCGGCCGTTGTCGATCAGAGCATCGACGGACTCCTGGAGCATGCGCTTCTCATTTCGAATAATGATATTGGGCGCACCCAGTTGGAGCAATTTATTCAAACGATTGTTTCGGTTAATCACCCGACGGTACAGGTCATTCAGGTCCGAGGTCGCAAAGCGTCCGCCGTCCAACTCCACCATCGGCCGCAGTTCGGGTGGCAGGACAGGCAATACGTCAAGCACCATCCAGTCCGGATTGTAGCCGGAATTTTTAAAGGCCTCGACGACCTCAAGCCGCTTGATCAGTCGCAGTTTTTTCTGGCCACGGGCGTTTTCCAACTCATCGCGCAAGTCCGTTGCCAGCTTTTCGACATCGATTTCCGCCAACAGGTCACGGATCGCTTCCGCGCCCATCTTGGCCACAAAGGAATTGCGCCCGTAAAGGAGCGTCGCTTCCCGGTAATCGCGTTCGTTAATGATCTGCATTTTCGAGAACGACGACACACCCGGATCGATGACGATATAGGCCGCAAAATAAATGACTTTTTCCAAGTTACGAGGCGACATATCCAGCATCAGGCCCATCCGGCTCGGGATACCCCGGTAATACCAGATATGCGTGACAGGGGCCGCCAGACGGATATGCCCCATACGCTCGCGCCTGACCTTGGACAAGGTCACTTCAACACCGCACTTATCGCAGATGATGTTGCGGTAGCGTTTTGTTTTGTATTTGCCGCAGTAGCACTCCCAGTCACGCGAAGGACCGAAGATCTTTTCGCAGAAAAGACCGTCTGTTTCCGGCTTCAGCGTCCTGTAGTTGATCGTCTCTGGCTTTTTAACCTCACCTTTTGACCAGGTGAGAATTTTCTCCGGAGACGCGAGGCCGATGCCAATGGCTTCAAAATTCCCAAGTTCCGACATGTTACGACCTCCTTCTCCTATGCTTGATCCTCATCTTGCCCATCTAGGGGCTCCTTATCTTCATCTTCTGATTCGCTGACGATCGCGCCTTCTTCATCCAAGACACCGTCGGTGAAACCTTCTTCATCGAAAGCTTCTCCTTCTGCGTCCGCGGGCGCCTCTTCACCGATCATGTTGAGCAATGTCCTTCCGGTCACTGATTTATCTTCTAATTCGTCGCTGCTGTCGGGAATATCCATCTCTTCATTTTCTTCTGAGAGGATATGCACGTCGAGACAAAGTGACTGCAGTTCTTTCACGAGCACCTTGAAGGCTTCGGGCACACCCGGTTCAGGGATATTTTCGCCTTTGACGATCGCCTCATAGGTTTTCGTTCTGCCCCAGATGTCGTCCGATTTCACCGTCAGGATTTCCTGCAAGGTGTAAGCGGCACCGTAGGCTTCCAACGCCCAAACTTCCATCTCACCGAAACGCTGTCCGCCAAATTGCGCTTTACCGCCCAACGGCTGCTGCGTCACAAGAGAGTAGGGCCCGATGGAGCGCGCGTGAATCTTGTCGTCCACCAAGTGGAGCAGTTTCAGATAGTACATGATGCCTACCGTCACACGGCTTTCAAAGGATTCACCGGTGCGACCATCGTAGAGAATGGTCTTACCGTCTGTCTCCATCCCAGCTTCAACGAAAGCATCCACGACATCCTGCTCATAAGCACCGTCAAAGACGGGGGTGGCTACTTTCCAGCCGAGTTTATCGGCGGCGGCCCCGAGGTGAACCTCCAAGAGCTGACCCACGTTCATACGAGAGGGAACGCCGAGCGGATTTAATACGATATCAAGCGGCGTCCCGTCGGGGAGGAACGGCATGTCCTCTTCCGGCAGTATCTTGGAGACGACGCCTTTGTTTCCGTGGCGTCCGGCCATTTTATCGCCGACTGAGATTTTTCTTTTCTGTGCGACGTACACCCGTACGAGTTTCGTCACGCCGTGCTTCAATAATTCATCGTTTTCACGCGTGAAGATCTTGATGTCGACCACCACACCCGACTCACCGTGCGGCACACGGACAGAAGTGTCGCGCACCTCACGGATTTTTTCACCGAAAATGGCGCGGTACAGGCGCTCTTCAGGGGTCAATTCTGTTTCACCTTTCGGTGTCACCTTGCCCACAAGAATGTCGCCGGCACGGACTTCAGCCCCGATACGGACCACGCCTTCTTCATCGAGATCTCTTAAAGCGTCGTCCGCGACGTTCGGGATCTCACGGGTGATCTCTTCAGGGCCCAGTTTCGTATCGCGCGCCTCACACTCGTATTCCGTGATATGGATCGAGGTGTACACGTCATCACGGACGAGCCGTTCGTTAAGCAGGATGGCGTCTTCGTAGTTATAGCCTTCCCACATCATGAAACCGATCAAGACGTTGCGCCCAAGCGCCATTTCTCCCTGATCGGTGGCGGGACCGTCCGCGATAATGTCACCTGCTTTGACTTTTTCGCCGGCTTGCACCAGAGGCCTTTGGTTAATGCAGGTGCCCTGGTTCGAGCGGTCGTATTTGCGCAATTGATAAAAATCAACCTTGTCGTCTTCTGTACGCACGCGGATGCTGTCGCCTGTGACATGTTCCACGACACCGTCATGGGCGGCCACAATGCAGACACCTGAGTCTTTCGCGGCGCGATGTTCCATCCCCGTCCCGATAATGGGTGCCTCTGATTTGATCAGGGGGACGGCCTGACGCTGCATGTTAGAACCCATGAGCGCGCGGTTCGCGTCGTCGTTCCCCAAAAAAGGAATTAACGAGGTGGCCACCGACACAAGCTGTTTCGGCGATACGTCCATCAGGTCGACTTTATCGGGATCAAGCTCAAAGAACTCATCTCTGAAACGGCAGGAAATCTTCTTGCCGACAAAACGCCCTTTGTCATCGAGCGGTTCGTTGGCCTGCGCGATGTAGTAGCGATCTTCTTCGTCGGCCGTAAGATATCGAATCTCACCGGTGACGACCCCCTTCACTTTGTCGTAAACACGGTAGGGCGTTTCAAGAAAACCGTAGCGATTGACGCGCGCATAGGTCGCAAGCGAGTTAATCAGGCCGATGTTCGGGCCTTCCGGAGTCTCAATGGGGCACATGCGTCCGTAATGGGAGGAGTGAACGTCACGCACTTCAAAGTTGGCGCGTTCACGCGACAGTCCGCCCGGTCCCAAAGCTGACAGACGGCGTTTATGCGTCATCTCCGCTAAGGGGTTGGGCTGATCAAGGAACTGTGACAGTTGGCTTGATCCGAAGAATTCTTTAATCGCGGCTGATATGGGCCTTGTATTGACAATATCTTTGGGCGCGGCCGCGGAGATGTCGGGAATGGTCTGCATGCGTTCGCGGACGACGCGATCCATACGCGAGAACCCGATTCTCATTTGGTTTTGCAGGAGTTCTCCCACCGAACGAATACGACGGTTGCCGAGATGATCGATGTCATCCGGCTCACCCACACCGTACTCAAGGCCGATGTAGTAGCTGACTACCGCGAGAATATCTTCGAGCGTCAGATGATGCGGGACAAGTCTTTGGCGATTCTGGGCCAAAAGTCCCTGAAGCGCGGCGGCTTTGTCTTCCGCGTCTTTGGCTTCTTCAACAATCTCACGCAGGACAGGGGTGTAAACTGATTCTTTGATGCCGAGCAGTTCAAAGTCGAGCGCATCGACAATCTCCGCGCCGAAAAAGCGCGACAGATATTCGTTCGCTCTGACGCGTTCGTTGCCGACGACGCGAAGCTGGTGCTCAAAGGTCGTCACGGTATCGCCGATTCGCTGAATCGGGTACACATCGACGGCATTGATGCCGGCCTGCTGGATTAAATCGGCGGTCTCGGCCGTGATAATTTCGTCCTTCATCACGAGCACTTCACCGTCGCTTGCGACGATGTTGTCCACCGCTTTATGGCCGATGAGGCGCGAGGCCAAGGCCAATTTTTTATTGACTTTATAAATTCCGACTTTCGCCAGGTCATAGCGATTGGCTTGGAAAAAGTTGTTGTGGAGCAGTGACTCCGCGCCTTCACGCGTATACACTTCACCCGGTCTCAGCTTGCGGAAAAGTTCCTGAAGCCCCTGGTCGCTTGTTTCACAGCCATCTTTTTGCATGGTCATGAGAAGCGATTCTTCTGTCCCCAACGCGTCCGTGATGTCCTTGTCGGTACCAAAACCAAGCGCGCGCAAAAGAATCGTCAAATGAAACTTGCGCTGTCTGTCCACACGAACCCAAAGAATACGCTTGGCGTCTGATTCAAATTCAATCCAGGCGCCGCGATTCGGGATCACCTGGGCCGTATAAAGCTCCACGTCATTCTTGTCCCGAACGATATCGAAATAAGCACCGGGGGATCGGACGAGCTGGCTGATGATGACGCGTTCGGCTCCGTTAATAATGAAGCTGCCTGTGTCGGTCATCAGCGGGAATTCGCCGATATAGACGTTTTGCTTTCTGATTTCGCCGCTTTCACGCTCGCGCAACTGTACTTCCATATACAGTTTCGCCGCGTAGTTCGCGTCGCGTTCCTTACATTCTTCTATTCCGTATGTGGGATTGTCAATGTCGAAATCTCGACCAGTAAATGATAGTTCGATATCACCGGAAAAGTCAGTAATAGGCGACGATTCACGCAGGACCTCCATCAGTCCCTCGTCAACAAACCACTTATAACTGCTTTTCTGGATTTCCAGTAAATCCGGGATATCGAGGATCTCGTCAATTTTTGAGTACGACATTCTTTGCACTCGTCCGTATTGAACGGGCTTTACCATCAGCGTTCACCTCACAAATCGAACCGGCATCGCTTATGCTCGCATCGCCAACCGGTCTTGACGATACTTCAACGCGTGATATAATTACATCATCGCAGGGCTGATTATGACTCGCTTCACTCGTTTCATGACACGCAGAAGCAGCGCCGGCGACACATCAAATCATTCTAGCATGCTATGATTTATGAGTCAATAGCCTTTTTTATTTTGGAAAAGAGATCAGTGTGAATCGAAGACGCTCACTCCGCTTTTTAACAGCGATTATTCTTGTCCGCGCGACGCGCACGCTGATGAGACTTCTGCGAAGAAAAGCCACCCATTTCCCCGGACAGCTTGCAAAAAAGCTTTGCCCTGACTTCCTTGCCCGCATTGACAAACCCGATCAAATCATCGCGATCACAGGGACGAACGCAAAAACAACCGTCGCCAACCTGATCGCGGACATGGCCCAAAATTTGAATCTTTCCTTTGCGCACAATGCCTACGGCAGCAATATTGAAGAGGGTATTATTACCACCTTGCTGGATGGGACAAGTTTTTTTGGGAAGAAGAAAAAACCGCTGGCCATCTTGGAAATCGATGAACGCTTTACCCGTATCATTTTTCATTCGCTACACCCCGATTACCTTGTGGTCACAAACTTGTTTCGTGAATCGTATCTTCGAAACGCACACGGCGAATTCATCTTTAATATTCTAGATGATTACATCCCTGAGACCTCGCACGTCTTGGTCAACGCCGATGACCTTTTGTCACAGCAGCTGGCCGTGGGCCGTCAGGCCACTTCCTTTGGTATCGCGCGCCTGTCGGATGAACCGATCGAAAACGCGAACCTTATCCGCGACGTCGTCCTATGCCCTAACTGTCACCATCCTTTAACAGATCGCTTTATCCGCTACCACCATATCGGCCGCGCGGACTGTGAGCATTGCGGATGGCATTCGCTTGTGCCCGATTTTGAACTCACAAGTCATACGACCGAAGATCTCACCATCGAGCATCAGGGGAAAAAAGAGCATTACCCCTTCCAAGGCGAGAACATCCTCGATCTTTACAATGTGCTGACGGCGGTCACTCTGTTTCGCACACTGGGTTACAGCGCCGATGAGGTCAAGTCGGCCCTTTTGGGGGTCGCAATCGGGAAGTCGAGAAAAGAAGTCTATAAGATCGGCGGGACGTCCATTTACCGTATGCTCGCAAAGGGGAAAAACCCGATCGCGGTGAGTCGCGTGCTCGACGCGGTCGATAAACTTCCGGGCAAGAAACAGTTCATTCTTTTAGTCGATACGAGTGTTGACAAGATGAGTGAAGAGGATAACGCGGCTTGGATTTACGACGCGGAACTCAGCATACTCACCGATCCGGATGTCAGGCATGTCATCGTGGGTGGGAGGCGCTCGGAGGATATCCGAATCGCACTCCTGTTCCAGGGGGTGCCTGAAGAGAAGATCATCACCTGCCGCGACAAGCTTGACACCGCAAAATACATCGCAAAAACAAAAGATCCTGAAACTATCGCCATTCTCTACGAGCTTTATTCGGCCCCTGTCGCCAAAAAGGTCATGGAAGCCGTCAAAAACCAACTGGTTCACGGCCTATCTGAAAGCGGGGGGAAATGAGATGAAGATTGAAATTGTCTACGGTGAATTGGCGAACCTTTTGGGAGAGCACGGCACGCAACAATTGTTAGCGCATACTTTCGGAGAGGATCAGCTTGTCCGCACGCGCTTCCCCGAACTACCCCGTTTCTTTCAGGGCGATGTCGATTTTGTGTATATGGGGCCAATGCCTGAAAGCGTTCAGCGGTTGGTCCTTGAGCGTTGGCGGGAACATAGGGATGCTTTTGAAAAAGCGATTCAAAAAGGTACGGTGTTCTTTTTTTCGGGCAACGCGATGGACCTTGTAGGTCGCTCCATCCGCTATGTTGAATACGAGACGGTGGAGGGGCTCGAAATTTTTCCTTTCGACACGATCTGCCGCCGTTACGACCGGCAAAATGAAGTTGTCGACGCTTTGTTTAATGAAATACCCGTCATGGGTTTTCGCTCGCAGTTTACAACTCATACGGGGGACGCGGGTAAATATCCTTTTCTCGAGGTACTCTCCGGGAGTGGTATGAATCCTGACATTGATACTGAGGGCGTGCGCCTCCGCAATTTTTTCGGGACAAGTCTTTTGGGCCCGTTTCTTGTGCTGAACCCCATGTTTAGCAAATGGTTGTTCCGGCAGTTCGGCTTTAGCGGTCCTTTGGCTTTCGAGGAGGAATTGTTGAAAGCTGAAGCCCAACGCCGTCTTGATTTTGAGGAGAGTTTTGGCAAAAAGATTAAAGCGCCGCGCTTGCTTCGAAATTATCTTAAAAAAGAAAAAGAAATTTTGGACGATGTCGCCAAGAAGAAATAAATAGCGCGGCTCGCGGGCCGCGCTATTATTTTCACAATTTTTAACCCGAATGATTTTTAGGGCGCCAACTGCGGAACGGTCGTTTCAGGTTCTTTGGGGGCCGGACCGAACAGTGCGTCAAAGAAATTGACTTTTCCGGCAAATTTCATGCCGAAGGGGTGGCGCACCACTTGGGCGTTTTCGGCGATGTCGCTGATCCATTGGTTGAGGTATTCCTCTACCAGATATCCCTTGATCTTTCCGGGCAATTCGGGTTCATCTCCGTAGCCTTCAAAATACATAATGTGGTAGCCGTGCGTGGATTTCACAATGCCGGTGTCGCCTTTTTTACGACCTTCCTCTGTGCACCAGTTTTCAAACTCAGGAACCATCTTGCCTGAGGGCACGTCGCTGTAAAGGCCGCCGGCCTGTACGCTACCCGGGTCCTTGCTGTACTGCACGACAAGTTTGACAAAGGCTTCTTCAGTCTGGTCACCGGCCATGTACTCCTCAAGGACTTGATCGGCTTGCATTTTGAGTGCTTTGTCGCTCTTATCTTCATCTTCGCTATTTGCGATTAAGATATGGCGGACGGAATAGGGTTTGAAGCTATCTTTTTCACGGCCTTTGAATTCAACCAAGGTCATGGAGTCGGTGCCTTCGACGACGATTGCGTCTCCCATTGTCCGGTCTTCTTCTTTAACAAAGTCGTAAATCTTGGTCGTGATTTTTTCGGCACGCGCTTTGCGGGTGAAAAGGGAATCCGAATCTTCTTCAAGCGCCTTTGCGTCTTCTTCTGAGAGATGTAAGAGCACGGCGTCTTTGAAGGCATTTTCTTTTAAGTCAGAAAGGGCCAATTCCGCGGTGTTTTTAAGATCCTCCAAAGCTTTTTCCTTTTCGTCCTCGGTCCAATCCTCGTCTTCTTCGAGTGTGAACACGTAAGAATTATAGGAGAACACATCCAATTGGTCTTTATGCTCTTGGTAGAACGCTTCAACTTGGGCATCCGAAAGATCGGCCTGGCCTTTGATCTCCTCTTCATAGAAGTTGATCATCATGGCATTGCGAAGATCGCGCTCGACCATGCTCATGCTGGTTCCGGGGCCATAATAGAGTTTCAAGAGTCCGCGCACGCCCCGACCGCTTGTCACGGCCATCTCGGCGAACTGGTCCCTTAAGCCTTTTATCCCCTCTTCAATTTTGGCCAGCTGGGCTTCCGTCGGCTCAAATTGGTTTTTGTCCATGTCGCTTAAGGCCGCGTACATGAATGTGATGCCGGGCATGATCTGGTTGAGAAGGTCGTCACGCACGGTGCCGCCTTCGCTATACTGGGACGGCTGATCCAAGATATTTTGAAATTCATCTGTAAACGCCAACCCGTATTGCTCGGATGCGGTCATGTTGCCTAACACCATGTTGATGTCGGCGGCGGTCAGTTTGCGGTCCGCGACGGTCATCGCGGTGACTGACTTTGTGACCACGCCTGTGGAGGCAATGAGCCAAACAGCCAACGCTAAGACGAGTGCGACGGCGACGATTGACAGGGTGAGTTTTTTCCAGATTGAACGTGATTCGATTTTTCTTTTATGACCTTCTGCATCTTTCATCCGCGACAGACGCGCTTTGCGTTCTGCACGGGCGATGTCGTGTTTCCACTCGGTCGATTCTTTTTTTGCCATATCATTACCTTCTTTATGTTTTGCTCTACGCGTAGGAAAGTGTAGCACAAACAGAGACCTTCTGAAACAAACACAAGAAAAGTTGACATGGGTACCCTTGGTACGATGGAGGCTAAAAAACCTGCGTATGATAGCTACAGACTACATCCGGTCATTCCGGTTACATGAGCAATAAAGGAGGCACACCATGTACAAACTAGACGATTTGAAATACCCTTACGACGCTTTAGAGCCCATCATTGACAAACAGACGATGGAACTCCATCACGGAAAACACCATCAGGCTTATGTCAATAATTTAAATAACGCCATTGAAGGTCTTGACCTCAAGGCAAATACGATTGAGGAGCTGTTAAAAGATCTTAAGCAGGTCCCTGAAGCCAAACGCCAGGCGGTTATTAACAACGGCGGTGGCCATTATAACCACACGCTTTTTTGGGAGAGCATGACGCCCGGTGGCGCGAAAGAGCCCCAAGGTGATTTGAAAAAAGCCATCGATGAAACCTTCGGCGACTTTGAGAAGATGAAGGATCTGTTTGAAAAGGCCGGAGCCGGCCAATTCGGCAGTGGCTGGGCTTGGCTTGTGCTAGAAGACGGCAAGTTAAAAATCACGAGCACCGCCAATCAGGACGCCCCCATCAGCAAGGGACAAATCCCGCTTCTTGGCAACGATGTCTGGGAGCACGCTTATTACTTGAAGTACCAGAACAGGCGCCCTGAGTACCTAAAAGCCTGGTGGAATGTTGTCAACTGGGACGTCGTCACCAAGCGCTATAAGGAGAACCTAAGCTAATCCCGAAAAGTAAATAATAAATAATGAGTAGTAAAAATCCCCGGTGCCCCGGGGATTTTTCATGCCTCCACAAGCTGCAAGCGATCAGGCAGCTCCTCAAAATGACTGATCCAGAGCGTAGGCGAAAGTGCCTCTATCGCCTCCTTATCCATCGCAGTCCAATCGACCGCCGCAAAGTGACCCCCGGCACGCTTGACACTTAAAAGATCGTGCACGGTGTCACCCACATAGAGGATATGTTGGGGATCCTTAATATTCAGGCGCTCCATCGCCAAAAAGATAGGGTCCGGTTCAGGCTTATGGCGTTCAGTCTCCTCTGCACAAACCGTGACGTCAAAAAGCTCATTCAAATAAAAAGCGTCAAGGCACACATGCATGCCGTCACAGCGGCGCGCGGTCACAACACCTGTCAGAAACCCTTGCGACCGAAGCGTTTCAAGCGTCGGGCGGATACCGTCAAAAAGTTGGCAATGCGTAGCCGTACGCGGCACACTCCAGTCAATATATTCTTGCAACAATCGGTCACTTTGATCGTAGCGGGCAAAAGTGGTGACAAGGGGTTCCCCGACCGTTGCCAAAATTTCGTCATCCGAAGGCACCCAGCCAAGAATCTCATTAAAAGTGTGGCGGTGAGACGCGATAATCAGGGGGACCGTATCGATCATGGTGCCATCAATATCAAAGAGGACAGCCGATACCCCGAGTTTGTCATCATTCGACCGATTCGTCACTTTTATCCTCCGCTCCTTCTTTGGTCACACGCAGCCTGACGATACGATTATCCGAAATGGCAAGCACATGAAAACGCAACTCACCGTATTGAACGGTAGGCCGTTCATGTTCCTCCGGGATACGGTCAAGTAACTCAATCACAAGCCCCGCCACCGTATCGTACTCATCGTCACCTAAATGAACA
This sequence comes from Mageeibacillus sp. UBA5438, assembly GCA_002427535.1. Taxonomy (GTDB): domain Bacteria; phylum Bacillota; class Clostridia; order Saccharofermentanales; family DTU023; genus UBA4923. Next base: position 30,830 of record DIRK01000035.1, read on the forward strand.
CCCGTCACCTTCGACAGCTGATCCACCGAGAAACTGCCCTCAACAAGCCATGTGTCAGGCGCGATCTCAATCATCTCCTGCTCCGCCTCGTCGTACTCATCCTCAATATTGCCCAAGATCTGTTCCACCAAATCCTCGATCGTAAGAAGCCCTGCCGTTCCGCCGTATTCATCAATGACAATCGCCATTTGAATGTGATTTTGCTGCATCTCGCGGAACAGATCGCTGATGTTTCGGGTCTCAGGGGTAAACCAGGCAGGCCTCATGATACGGGTGAGTTCAAATTGACCCTCCTCCGCTGACTGATCGTGGTAGAACAACAAGTCCTTCGCGTGCAGCACACCAATAATATTGTCCACCGAGCCGTCGTAAATAGGGAAACGGGTATACTTCGTGCTGTACAAAAACGACATCGTCTCCTCTAAACTCGCCTCCACAGGAAGCGCCTCAACTTCCGTTCGGTGCGTCATCACCTCGGCCGCGATCTTATCATCGAACTCAAACAAATTCTGGATCAACTCACGATTATCGTCCTCAATCGCGCCTTTTGCGTGACCGGCTTCCAGCATCTGCAAAAACTCTTCCTCCGTCGGCGCCACACTCGCATCTTCCACTTCACGAATATGCGTCAGGCGAAGCAGGACACTTGCGAACAAATGCGCCACGCACTCCAAGAGATAAGCCGGCGCCATAAGGATCATGATCAGGTAACCGCTCGAGCGGGCAAACTGCCCCTCCTTACCACCGGCCACACGCCCCGGCAACTCGATGGCAAAGACATAAAAAATAAGCGTGATGCTGAGCGCAATGAGCACACCAACCAAGAAGGAGATGAACGAGGAATTCCCTTTAAATGGGAAAATCAACGGGATCGTGACTTGGTCAGTCCACATGAAAAATGACGCGCCGTAAAGAAGCTTCGTGAAAACAAGTTGCCGGAAGAACCGCTTCGAATCGCTCATGCGACGCAAAAGAGATTTCGCTTTCCGATCGCCTGAAGCAGACTGCTGTTCAAGCTTCCCCTGAGGCAAGATGCGGCACGCCTTATCAAAGGCAGTAAGAATACTTACAAGCAATAAAAAGAAGACGGACAAGAAAACCGCAGCCCCAACCGGTATACCGGCGGGATCCATGAGATATGTTGCCGTGACCTGTATGAACTGAAACAAAGCGGAGCCTCTTCTCCTTTGAAAACAAAAGATCAGTCGCAAGCGCTGATCTTTTCATTGGGATGGGGATGCCGATCTGTTGAGACAGTTCGGCATCCCTCCTATGTCATTATTCTTCCGACTGGGCAGCCGCAATAATGCGATCCGCGATATTTTGCGGAACCTGCTCATAACGGACAAACTCAACCGTAAACCATCCGCGACCCTGCGTCATCGACTTCAGGTCCGTGGCGTACTTTGCGATCTCGGCGCGCGGCGCCTCGGCTTCCACAACCTGGAATCCGGGAATCGAGTCAGCATTGATACCGTGGATACGCCCGCGGCGCTTGTTCAAATCCCCCATGATGTCTCCTAGGAAATCATCTGGGATATGGACATAAAGCTTGTCGATGGGCTCTAGGAGCACCGGGTCCGCCTGAGGCAATCCCGCGCGGTACGCAAGCCTTGCCGCCAGCTTAAAGGACAACTCGTTGGAGTCCACATCGTGGTACGAGCCGTCCACGAGTGTGGCCTTCAGATTCACGATCGGGTAACCGGCGAGGACGCCCTCCACAATCGCTTCCTGCAAACCTTTCTCAACGGCCGGGAAGTAGTTCTTCGGAACGGAACCGCCGAACACCTCTTCCGCGAATTCAAGGCCCTCTTCAGTTCCCGGTTCAAAGACAATCCACACATCTCCGTACTGGCCGTGACCGCCGGTCTGTTTCTTATGGCGGCCCTGCACCTTGACCTTCTTGCGAATGGTCTCGCGGTAGGCGATGCGCGGCTCACTTAACACCGCTTCAACACCGAATTTAGATTTCAGACGCGCTGAGATGACATCGAGCTGCACCTCACCCAAACCGGAGAGTCTAAACTGACGTGTCTCCGCATCGTTCACGATGGTGAAAGTCACATCCTCATCCTGGAGGCGGACGAGCCCCTGCATGATTTTTTCTTCCTCACCCTTATTGACCGGCGCGATGGCCAGTGTCAGGCAGGGAACAGGCATCTCGGGCCCTTCGATTCTCAAAGGCTCCGCCTTTGTCGTCAAGGTATCAAGGGTTTTTGTTTCCGACAGTTTTGCGATCGCGCCGATATCCCCGGCGACCACCACTTCGGTCGGCTGTTGCTTCTTACCATTTTGGAAGTTCAGCCCGATCAGGCGCTCTTCCTTTTCCTGATTCACGTTATAGATCGTGCCCTCATCTTTAAAGGTGCCTGAAAAGACGCGGAACAACGAAATTCTTCCGACAAAGGGGTCCACAAATGTTTTGAAGATAAAAGCCGCAAGCGGTCCTTCTGACTCTGAGTGAAGGAGAATTTTTTCGCCATCTTCTTTCACTGCCGTGACCGGGTGTCCGTCAACGGGAGTCGGCATGTAGCGCGTCACGAGATCAAGCGCGAAGGAGATACCGAGATTCTCCTGAGCCGAACCGACGAGGACCGGCATAATAGATCCGGCTGTAATCGCCTTGCGCATCCCTTCTGACTCTTCGTCAGGTGTAAACGCTTCACCTTCGAAGTATTTTTCCATCAGGTGCTCATCGTTTTCAGCGATCTGTTCTTTAATCTGCTCACCGTACTCTTCGACCAGAGCTTCCAAGTCAGAGGGAAGATCGATGGCTTTCATTTCACCGCGCTTGCCCGAGAAAGCATAGGCTTTACCGCCCATCACATCGACGAGCCCCGTCATCTTTTCGCCTTCCAAGATCGGAAGCGCCAAGGGCAGCACACGTTGGCCGTATACGTCGCGCAGATCACCTAAAGTCTTCTCAAAGTTGGCGTTGGGTTCATCCATCCGATTGATGAAAAAGGAGACAGGAATATTGACGCCGGCCGCGTTACGCACGGCTTTTTCAGCGCCGACGGACAATCCGTCCTTGGCGGACATGACGATCAGGGCGGTGTCACCCGCGTACATGCCAAGCAACTGTTCTCCTAAGAAATCAAAATCACCCGGCGTATCGATGAAATTGATTTTATGCTTTTTCCATTCGCACCAGGCCACCGAGGTACTGACGGACACGCCGCGGCGTATCTCTTCCGCGTCAAAGTCGGTGACAGTATTGCCTTCGTTTGACCGACCCATGCGATCGATCACACCCGCGTTATAAAGAGCGGCTTCGACAAACGCCGTTTTGCCGACGCCGCCATGACCCATCACGGTGATATTCCTGATTTTATCTGTCGTAAGATTCATAGATTCCCCCTTCGAGAAGATATTTTTTACCTATTATAGCCTATGGCTGATTTATTCTATTACAGCAACGGCACCGGTTCCAATTGTGCCGTAAAATGCCGAAGTACTTTCGCCTGGCGGACAATGCGAAAACCGTTGATCGTCGATGCTTTTTGTAGCAAGTCATGCATGGAACAGGCGACATAATCAAGATGCGACTGAGTATAAGTGCGGCGCGGAATGCAAAAGCGCGCAAATTCCATCGCGGATTCCACCTGCTCGCCCGTCTCAGGATCCGGATCCAGCATGAACGAACCCACATCACAGCCCCGAATACCCGACGCCTGGTAAAGAGCCACCGAGAAGGCATGTGCCGGGAAATGGTCATAAGGGATATGAGGCAGGATTTGCCGTGCGTCAATAAACACCGCGTGGCCTCCCGCCGGCTGCTGGCAGGGAACATTAAGCTCCACCAAGCGGTCCACAAGGTACTTGGTCTGTCCCGTGTAACTTTTCAGGAAAGCCTCGTCGACCCCTTCCAAAAGACCCTGTGAAAGCGCCTCCAGATCGCGGCCCGCAAGTCCTCCGTAAGACAAAAAGCCTTCGTTCGGTACCACGTTGCTGCGAACCCCCTCCATCAGCTGCTCGTCTTCCCGCACAGCCACCAAACCGCCCATGTTAACAATGCCGTCCTTTTTGGCGGACATCGTAAAGGCGTCCGCCACGGCGAACATGTCCTTGATAATCTGCCGGACCGTTCGATTTTCCTGCCCCGCTTCGCGCTCTTTAATAAACAGCGCGTTCTCCGCAAAGCGCGCCGCGTCAATCACGAGCGGGATTTCATATTCCTTTGCAACGTCGGCTGTTTCTCGGATGTTCTGAAGCGACACCGGTTGCCCGCCGGCCGAATTATTCGTGATCGTAATGACGATCATGCCAACCTTATCGCGCCCGTATGACTCAATCAATTCCCTAAGCTTCGCGATATCCATGTTGCCCTTAAAAGGATAGGGCGATACGGAATCCAAGGCCTCTTTCACCACGCAGTTCACAGGTCTTGCGCCACAGAGCATGACATGCCCCGAGGTGGTGTCAAAATGCATGTTCGAGATCGAGATCTGCCCCGGTTTTAACAGGTTGGGAAACAGCACTTTTTCCGCAGCGCGCCCCTGATGGACCGGTTGAAAATAGCGCCAGCCGAACAACTCGTCCAGCACCTCCATCAGGCGGTAATAGCTCCTTGAGCCCGCGTAGCTTTCATCCCCCATCATCATGGCGGCCCATTGGCGGTCGGACATCGCGCCCGTACCGCTGTCTGTCAGCATGTCAATATAGACATCCTCACTTCGCAAGCCAAACAGATTGTAATGCGCTTTTTGAATCGCCGCTTCGCGCTCTTTTCGGGTGGTCATCCTGAGCGGCTCGACCATCTTAATTCTGTACGGTTCCGGCATATAAACAGCCATTTTTGTCTCTCTTTCAGTGACTGTGACAAAGGATGAATGACAGGATGTCACCATCGACTTCCTCATGATTGATTTCGTTTACTAATTCGTGACGCGCCCCTTCATAAAGCTTCTGGGTCAGATCAGAAAACCCCAAGGCTTCAAGCTGCTTTTCCAGAGCAGGCGCGGCTTTCCCCATTTCTCCGACCGGATCGTCGGCACCGCTCGCGATGAACACCGGTGTCGTGGGATCCATGCGGCGCAAATTGTCCTTTTTGTAAAGTGTTTTCATGCCGTAGAACATGTCGGCAAAGGCTTGCGCTGCGAACATGAATTGGTTCCGCTCATCGGCCACGTAAAGGTCCACAATCGCTTCATCGCGGGTGAGCCAGTCGCAGGCCGTACGGTTGGGTTTGAAAAATTTGTTGTTACTTCCAAGCGAAAGCTTCGTCAAAAAAGGGCTCCGATGCCGGGCGCCCTTGATCGATTTCGTCAGTTTTGAAATCACATAGCCCAATGACAAAAGCCATTGGGGCTGCATGCCGGTCCCGAGGATGATCACGCCCGAAAAACGATCTTCAGGGAAGGTATGCAAATACTGCCTGACGAGAAAAGAGCCCATCGAATGCCCTAAGAGAAAGTACGGCAAATCGGGATGGCGTTCACGGATCAGATGCTGCACGGTGAACATATCCTCAAGCACACAGCGGTTGCCGTTATTTTCCGCAAAAAAACCCCAATCGCTTTTGTCGACCACGGAGTATCCATGCCCCAGATGGTCGTGCCCGTAAACTACAATGCCTTCATCGGCTAAAACGCTTGCGAAACGATCGTAACGATCGATAAATTCCACCATGCCATGCGCGATTTGTACGACCGCGCGAGGCGCCCCCGAAGGTTCCCATCGCCTGAGGTACAGACTCGTTCGACCATCCGACGAATCAATACGCTCCGTGTGACTTTGCATCGCCATTCTCCCTTCACCTTAACGATTCAAGTATAACAAAAAGGCCTGTTCCCGCATCCTGTGAGCTTCTTCCAAAACAGCCAAAACGCCCTCTCTTGTCACCGGTTCCATGACCTTCCTCCGGATCTCAGATGAACCGGAAAATCCCTTTAAATAGAACGCGAATTGAGAGCGCATTTCACGCACCGCCACACTCTCCCCCAAAAGCTCGATCGACGCGTCCAGCTGTTCCACCATGACATCAAACCAATCTTCGGTGGACACATATTCCAAGAGACTTACCGCGGATTCGGATTTTTCTTTTAACCAAGAGAAAATGAAAGGATTGCCTCTAGCCGCACGACCCACCATGGCGCCGTCACAGCCTGTCATGTCACGCATTTTTTCAACATCCCCCGGCTTTTCCAGATCGCCGTTGCCCAAAACAGGTATGGAAACAGCCTCTTTGACCGCGCGGATAACCTGCCAGTCAGCATGCCCCGAGTAATACTGATCCAATGTGCGCGCGTGGACCGTGACGGCTGAAGCACCATACTGTTCCGCGATCTTCGCGACACGGACCGCATTGATATGTTCTTTTGAAATCCCGGAACGGATTTTAATCGTCACGGGCTTTAGATAACGTGCCGCCTGTTTCACAGACGCTTCGACCACACGACCGACCAGGTCCTCATCGCGCATCAGGGCACAGCCCGCGCCTTCCCGAATGACTTTCGGAGCGGGACAGCCCATGTTGAGGTCAATAAAAGATACATCACGGTAGCGCGGATCGCTTAGCAATCGGTCAATCGCAAAAGCGAAATCCTCCGCGTCAAATCCAAACAACTGGATGCCCCAGGGTTTATCGCCTGTTGTGGGATGAAGATAGCGTTCCGAACGGTGAAGATCGGGATCGTGGCGAATGCCGCGCGCCGAGACAAGTTCTGTGACCGTAAAAGACGCCCCCAAGCGTGCCGCGATGCTGCGAAAAGGCGCCGTAGTAAATCCGGCCATAGGAGCTAAGCCGTTCGGAAAATCATGAAAGAGTGATAAAAAACCCTCCTTGGGATCAGAAGTATCTTTCAGGAGGGTTTGGGTCAAATCACACATCAGTCGGATATCAGGTGAACAAATAAACCTGAGCGAAGCTTAGGTTCAAACCAAGTTGACTTCGGGGGCATGATCATGTCCGCGTCCGCGATGGCCAACAAATCGTCCATTGTCGTGGGGCACATCGCAAAGGCGACACCCCAACCGTCGTCCACGCGGCGTTTTAGTTCATCCAAGCCGCGGATGCCGCCGACAAAGTCAATGCGATCGGAGGTGCGGGGGTCGTCAATTGCCAAAAGCGGTGTCAACACATTGTTCTGCAGAATAGACACATCCAGGCGGCTCACCGGATCAAGCCCTTCAAACAGAGCCTCCGGCGCTGTCAGACGGTACCATTGTCCATCCAAGTACATGCACATCTGCGCTTTTTTATGAGGGTGGAAGGCTTCTTCAACCGGCTCGATCTCATAGATCGCGCCCAGTTTGTCTAAGAATTCCTCCCCTGTCATGCCGTTCAAATCTTTTGCGACGCGGTTGTAATCCATGATGAACAAATCCTCATCGGGGAAAATAACCGCAAGAAAATAATTGAATTCCGCGCCTTTGGGCGCATCCGGGTATTCTTCACGCCGCTTTAAGCCGACGTTTGCCGAGGTCGCCGAACGGTGGTGACCGTCCGCGATATACAGGTAAGGGATCGCTTCAAATTGGGCGACGAGCTTATCGATCACTTCTTCATCGTCCAAGACCCAGAAAATATGCGTGATGCCATCGTCTGTTTTGAAGTCATACACGGGATCATTGAACTTGATAAAATCATTGATGAGAGTGTTGACCGCGTTTTGCTTTCGATAGGTTAAAAATACAGGCTCCGTGTGTGCGTCACAGACATCAAAATGGCGCGTTCTGTCGACTTCTTTATCCTTACGCGTAAACTCATGCTTCTTGATTGTGTTGTCAAGATACTCATCCACGGAAACGGTGGCCACAAGGCCTGTTTGCACGCGGCCTTTCATGATCTGACGGTAGATGTAAAACTCCGGTTTCTCATCTTGTTTCAGCACGCCTTCATCCATCATGCTGTACAGGCGCTCGCGCCCTTTTTCGTAGACTTCGTCCGCGTAGTCATCGACACTGTCCGGCAGGTCAATTTCAGCGCGCACAACACGGAGGAAACTATAAGGATTGCCCTTGGCCATTTCGCCCGCTTCTTTGCGGTTCATCACATCATAGGGAAGGCTTGCGACCTTGGCGACTAGCTCCGGTACGGGGCGTACCGCTTTAAAAGGCCTCACTACCGCCATTTACAATACCTCCTTGATGATGTCAACGATGTTGTCGCCGATCCTTGCCTGCGCTTCTGCGGTCGCGGCTCCGATATGGGGCGTCAGGGAAATTTTCTCGCATTGGAGCAGACGTTCATTTTGAAGGGGTTCGACCGCGAACACGTCAAGCGCCGCGCCTTTTACCTTGCCTGACTCAATCGCGTCCACCAGCGCGTCCTCGTCGACGATGCCGCCGCGGGCGCAGTTGATAATAAAGACGCCGTCTTTCATCATGTCAATTTCATTTTTCCCAATGAGCGGTTCACCACCCCCAAAGGGAATGTGAATGGACACGTAGTCAGCGACGCTTAAGACTTCCTTAAAGTCAACCTGCGGGCAGATATCACATTCAATGTCGATAATATCGGTGAAGATGACTTCCATGCCGAGTGCCAGGCATTTCACCGCGAGCGAATTTGCGATCCG
>DIRK01000035.1:39587-42571 GCA_002427535.1 Mageeibacillus sp. UBA5438
TCTTTTTTCAGCCATTTGCCCTGACGCATCGTGACGTTGGCCTCACCGATGTGGCGGGCCATAGTCAACATGTGTCCTAAAACCAATTCGGCGACCGCGGAACTTGAGGCGGCCGGGGTATTTCTCACGGCGATTCCCTTTGATTCCGCGTACTCCACATTGATATTGTCAACACCCACGCCTCCGCGGATGATGAGCTGCAATTGTCCCCGGGCCCCCGCATCGATCTCACGGTCGCGCATCTTAGTCGCGCTTCGGACAATCACGCAGTCGACTTCCGCTACCCGTTTTAAAAGTTCATCGCCTTCATATTTTTTTGTATCCACCTCATGGCCAAGCGCGATGAGGTCGGCTTCCGCCTTCTTATCGATGCCGTCATTGGCAAGAATCAGTGCCATTTTCACGCCTCCAATCCGAGTACTTCGTCGATCGCCGCCAGAAGTTCAAGAAGCGTCGCTTCTTCTAATTCCCCCATGGTCGCGATACGGAAGGTAGTATCTTTAAAAGGTCCGTAGCCGTTCCCGATTCTGAATCCGTGCTCCAACAAGGCGTTACTCAAATCGGAGAACGCAAATTCCTTTGTATTATTAATGCAGGTCACGGTGTTCGAACGATAGCCGTCTTTGGCAAAAAGGGAGAAATGCTTCTCGGCCCATTCGCGCACGATATCCGCAAGCGCCTCATGGCGATTAAAGCGGTTATCGATTCCCTCGTCCAGGATGCGGTCGAGCTGGTAATCTAAAGCGTACATATGGGAGAGCGAAGGGGTGGAAGGATACTGGAAGTTCTTCTTCACCTGATCGTAAAGGCGGATCAGATCCAAGTAGTATCCGCGGTATTCCACTTTTTTCGCGGCTTCAATCGCGCGCTCTGACACCGAGCAAAGGCTCAAGCCTGGCGGGAGTGCCAGACATTTTTGTGTGGATGAGATGCAGACGTCAATGCCCCAAGCATCGACCTCAATTTTGGCGCCGCCTAAAGAGGAAACAGCGTCCACCAGATAAAGGACGTCCGGATAACGGGCGATGACTTCACCGATCTCACGACAAGGGTTCATAATCCCCGAGCTTGTCTCATTGTGGGTCACCGTGACGACATCGTATTCGCCCGTCCTCAACACTTCCTCGACCATTTCGGGCGTGGTGGGTTCACCGGGTTCTGACTTAAAAATGTCGGCGGGGACATTATTATATAGGGCCAATTCATACCAGCGGTCACCAAAGGCACCGACAGAGAATACGGCCGCTTTTTTTCGTGTACAGCTGCGGATCGCACCTTCCATCAGGCCGGTCCCGGATGAGGTGGAAAGAAGAATCGTATCTTCCGTATACATCAGTTTTTGAAGTTTTTCAGAGATACTTTGTTGAAGCACAGTCGCTTCCTTCGTACGATGGCCGATCATGGGCGTCGCCATCTTGTCCAGGACATCCACTGCGACATCAGTCGGGCCCGGGATAAAAAGTTTCTTGTACATAGATCCTCCTAAATGAAATTTAACAGCAAAAGAGCCGGTAATTACTTCACAACTATACCACGAAAGACTGGAAAAATTGCGCTTATTGAGGCGCTTAAAACCAAGAAACGGTGCTGCCGCCTTCTGTCTTTTTTGTCACCAGTTTTTGATCAATGGCCTGCCGCAAAAGATCGAGGTGCGAGATCACGCCGATCAACCGATCATCCAGCGCTAAGCTTTGTAAAACCTTCATCGCTTCTTGTAATGAATTCTCATCTAGGCTACCGAAGCCTTCATCGATAAACAGTGAATTGATCTCAACGCCTCCGGCGTGCGCCGTCACAACATCCGACAGCCCCAAGGCCAGTGACAGGATTGTTTGAAACTTCTCCCCGCCTGATAAAGAAGAGACGGAGCGTGTCTTCGCGTTCCACATATCCTCCACCGACAAATCAAGCCCTGTCTTCATGCGCCCGTCCGATGCCTCTTCAGTCCTACGGAGCACATAACGTCCCCCTGACATCTGAGACAATCTTAAGTTCGCGTGACTGATGACCCTGGCAAAATAGCATGTCTGGATATAGCTTTCAAAGCTGATCTTCTCCGCCCCTCTCCTTTCGCCTCTTGCGACTTCGGACAGTGCCCTTAACTGGCTTTCGCGTTGCGATACCGCGACCGCTTCATCAAAGATTCTCACAATCGTCTCACGGTCTTTTTTCGCTTTTCCAAAAGCCGCTTCCATAGCCGTCACTTCTCGGTCCCGCAAAAGGAACATCGAATCCATCGCGTCAATCGCCTCGCGCTCTGCCTCGATATCAATCCATGTCAGTTCTTTCGCCTGTTTTTCAAGGGATGCCAAGGCATGTTTATTTTGCAGTCGCCTTTGGCGCTCATCTTGTTCTTGTTGGGTCAACAAAGCGCGTTCTTCCTCCGGCAAAACACTTTGACGGTATCCCTCTTCTGTTTCAAACAACGCTTCTTTTAAAGCCTCTTCAAAACGTCCTTTTTTGAAAGACGCTTCCTCCGTTAAACGCTTCTCCTGATCCAATAAAGTCTCAAGGGTCGACCGCAAGGTCGTAAGCTTTTCCTTTTTGTCACCGGCTTGTTTTTGGGCGTGATCCAATCTTTCTTTCAATGTTTTGAGTAAATCTTGGAAAGCTTTAAGATCCGTCCGAAGCGTAGCTTCGTCTTCACCGGGGACACCTGCTCGGAGTAAATCGGCCTCCCCTTTGATACGCGCCTCTTCTAATCGATGATTTAAAAGTTCGGTTTGAAGTTCACCCGATTGCTTTTCAAGCACCACAAGCGCCTCGGCCGCCTCCTTGATTTTCCCTGTCAATTCAATACGGCGATTAAGGCGTGTTCTAGCGTCATTAACAAGTGCCGTTTCTTCACACTTTGTCAGCAAAAACGATGTTTTACCCTCTTCCACCTGCTGTCGGAGGATTGCTAGACGATCCTGTTCGTCCCGGTCACTCATGTCGAATGGGATCAGCTCACGCGTTCTAACAAGGAGCTGCTCCACCGTCCT